>CAMVBR010000138.1 GCA_947165755.1 uncultured Clostridia bacterium | reverse complement strand
TGCGGATGCGCAGAACGGATCTGGCGCTCGAATGCCGCGAACGGCTGGGCGAAAACCTGCCCGACGGCGTTACGGTGGAGGAAAAAACGGGGGAGGGCGTGACACTGACGAAGATCGAGGTATTGACGAAGGAAGCATCCCTTGCCCTCGGCAAGCCCGCGGGCGTATACTATACCGCCGCAATGGAGGGCTTTCCGGGCAGCGACGCCCTCACCGACGACCGTCTTTCGTTTCTGGTGGAGGCGCTTGACGCGCTCGTGCCCCCGGCGGGCGGCGTGCTCGTGGTGGGGCTGGGCAACCGTGCCGTCACCCCCGACGCGGTGGGCCCGATGTGCGCCGAAAAGGTGCTGGCCACCCGGCATATCGATAAAGCCACCGTGCGGGCGCTCTCGCTGCCCCGGCTGCGCGAGGTGAGCGTCATCTCCCCGGGCGTGACGGGCCAAACCGGCATGGAGGCCGCCGAGACCGTGGCCGCCGTGTGCGCAAAAATAAAGCCCGCCTGCGTGATCGCGGTGGACGCCCTTGCCGCCGCCGGGGCCGGGCGGCTGGCGAAAACGGTGCAGCTCTCCTCTGCGGGCATCGAGCCGGGCAGCGGCGTGGGCAACGCCCGCAGGGCCCTCAACCGCGATACCCTCGGCGTGCCGGTGATCTCGGTGGGCGTGCCCACGGTGGTGGACGCCCTGACGCTTGCGGGGGAGGCTTACGGCGAAACCGACCCGCCGCCCGAGGCGAAGGCGCTGGCGGGCATGATGGTGACCCCGCGCGATATCGATACCGTGATCGACGGCGCCTCGCGCCTGCTGGCGCTGGCCATCAACTGCGCGCTGCAAAAAAACATGGCCCCCGCCGAGCTTTTGGGGCTTATGTGAGCGCCGGGCGGCATATATATAGGCGTAGTACCGAAAAGAGGGATGCGCCATGGAACCGAAAAAGAACCTTTCGCAGCTCGCCGCGCTGCTGCCTGCGGCGGTATGCCTGCTGCTTACCCTGTTCGTCGCCCTGCCGAACGCGGCGGGCGTGAACGCATATCTGCAAAACGCGGTATCGGCCCTGAACGCCGCGCCCGCCGATGAGGGCTTTCAAAACCTGAACGCGGTGGGGGAGCCGACCGAGCCCGCCACAGCGAAAACCGGCAGCGCGGTGCCGCCCTTGGAGATCGCGTCCGACCCCGAGACCACCGCGCCCGCCGCCCCGGCGCAAGCGGACAGTGCGTGGCAGACCCCGGCGGATATCCTCGCCGCGCAAACGGCGTATCTGGAAAAATATAAGGACGCTCCGCCCGCCGGTACCGTGACCGAGCGCTTTTTCGTGAACGACGGGGCCACCGACCTGGTGGGGAACGTGGCGGTGCGCAACTGCACCGATCAGCGCCCCGATTTCGCCGCCCTCCTCGATGAGGGCGCGCCCTTGGAGAAGGCGGATCTATCACAGCCGCTGGTGCTCATTTTTCACACCCACACCACCGAGGGCTATCTGCCCGCCTTCACCGGCGATTTTTATAAGGATTACGTCACCCGCTCCGCCGACCCGGCGATGAGCGTGGTGCGGGTAGGGGACGCGATCTGCGAAGCGCTGGAAGCGCAGGGGATCGGCGTGATCCACGATACGAAAATTTACGACGAGGCCTACGACGGTGCTTACGCCCGTTCCCGCGCGGACGTGCAGGCGTATTTGGAGCAGTACCCCTCCATTCAGATCACGCTCGATATCCACCGCGACGCCATCTGGGATTCCGATACCGCCGCGATCAAGCCCACTGCCGAAATCGACGGCAGAAAGGCGGCGCAGGTGATGATCATTACGGGCGTGGAGGAGGGCCCCGTGACCGTATTCCCCCACTGGCGGGAAAATCTGCGGTTCGCTCTCGCGCTGCAGAATAGCGCGCAGGCGCTGCACGAGGGGCTCATGAAGCCCGTCTACTTCTGCCGCCGCCGCTATAATATGGATCTTACCCCCTGTTCGCTGCTGCTGGAATTCGGCAGCGATACCAATACACTTGAGGAGGCTGTGTACGCCGGGGCGCTGCTGGGGGAGGCGCTGGCCGGGCTGATTCATGCGAACGCGTAAGAAAAAGAAACAGCTTGTCACCGAAAAACGGTATTTGAAAAAGGTGCTCTCGGTATATTTCGCCGTGCATATTCTTGTATTTTCCGCCTTTGCCCTTTGCTGCGGGGTTTCCTCCGCCGCGCGGGGCAGCGAGCGCGCGTGGCGCGGGACCGAAGCGAGCCTCGTGCATATAGAGGATTTAAACAAATGGCTGGCGGATGCGCTGGCGCGCTTGTACGAATACGCAGAATATGTGAAAGAATTAACGCATTTTTGAAAAAACGCTTGACAACCGCCGGAAATGATTGTAATATTATGCATAACAAATGTATAAACATTCATTCCGGAGGAAACGTCATGGATAAATCCAAAATCAAAAAAATCGTGCTGGCCTATTCGGGCGGCCTTGATACTTCCATCATCATCCCGTGGCTCAAGGAGAACTACAACAACCCCGAGATCATTGCCGTTTCGGGCAACGTGGGGCAGGGCGGCGAGCTGGATGGGCTTGAGGAAAAGGCCCTGAAAACCGGCGCCTCAAAGCTCTATATCGAAGACCTCACCAAGGAGTTTTTGGAGGAATACGTGTTCCCGTGCGTGATGGCGGGCGCGAAATACGAGGAATATCTGCTGGGTACCGCCTTTGCCCGCCCGCCCATTGCCAAGCGCATCGCCGAGATCGCCCTCAAGGAAGGCGCGGACGCCATCTGCCACGGCTGCACCGGCAAGGGCAACGATCAGGTGCGCTTTGAACTGGCCATCAAGGCCTTTGCGCCCGATATGCCCGTGATCGCCCCGTGGCGCGAGTGGGATATCAAAAGCCGCAGCGAAGAGATCGACTACGCCGAGGCCCACAACGTGCCGCTGAAGATCAGCCGCGAAACCAACTATTCCAAGGATAAGAATATATGGCACCTCTCCCACGAGGGCCTCGATTTGGAGGACCCCGCCAACGAGCCGCAGTATAATAAGCCCGGCTTTCTGGAAATGTGCGTATCGCCCGAGCAGGCGCCGGACAAGCCCACCTACGTAAAAATCCATTTTGAGCAGGGCGTGCCCACCGCCGTGGACGGCGTTGCGCTGGACAGTGTTTCGCTCGTGGAAAAGCTCAACGCGCTGGGCGGCGCCAACGGCATCGGCCTGTTGGATATCGTGGAGAACCGCCTCGTTGGCATGAAGAGCCGCGGCCTGTACGAGACCCCCGGCGGCGCTATCCTTTATAAGGCCCACGAGGTGCTCGAAACCATCACCCTCGATAAGGAGACCATGCACTATAAGGCCCTTGTGGCGCAGAAGCTGGCGGAGCTTGTTTACAACGCCCAGTGGTATACGCCCCTCACCAGGGCCATTCTTGCCTTTGTGAAGAGCACGCAGGCCACCGTGACCGGCGACGTGACCCTCAAGCTCTATAAGGGCAACATCATAAACGCGGGCGTCACCTCGCCCTATTCGCTCTACGACCCCGAGATCGCCACCTTCGACGAGGACGAGGTTTATGATCAGGCCGATTCCGCCGGGTTCATCAACCTTTACGGCCTGCCGCTGAAGGTTTATGCCAAAATGAAGGCCAAAAACGGCCTGACCGACTGAGCCATGGAAAAGATGTGGGCAGGGCGCTTTCAAAAGGCGCTCGACAGCGAAGCGGACGATTTCAATTCCTCCATCTTTTTCGACGCGCGCATGTATAAGCAGGATATCACGGGCAGCATCGCCCACGCAGGAATGCTGAAAAAGTGCGGCATCGTCAGTGAGGCGGACGGAGATCGGATCATCGAAGGTCTGCAGGGCATCCTTGCGGATCTGGAGAGCGGTGCCCTCAAAATCGATTACGGCGCCGAGGATATCCATATGTTTGTGGAAGCCGAGCTTACCTCCCGCATCGGGGAGGCGGGCAAGCGCCTGCATACCGCCCGCAGCCGCAACGATCAGGTGGCGGTGGATATCCGCATGTATTTGCGCGACGAGGCCGAGGAGATCCGCGGGCTGCTCATTGCGCTCATCAAAGCGGTGCTCTCGCAGGCCGAACATACCAAAACCTGCATCATGCCCGGCTATACCCATCTGCAGCGGGCGCAGCCCATTTACTTCGCCCATCAGCTTCTGGCTTACTGCATGATGTTTTTGCGCGATCTTGACCGGCTTGCGGACGCGGTGAAGCGCATGAATATTTCGCCCCTGGGCTGCTGCGCGCTGGCGGGCACCTCTTACCCCATCGACCGGGCGTATACCGCGTCGCTTTTGGGGTTCGACGGCGTCGCCATGAACAGCATCGACGGCGTTTCGGACCGGGATTTCTGCGCGGAGCTGTTAAGCGTGTTTTCGATCATCATGATGCACCTCTCCCGCTTTTCGGAGGAGATCATTCTTTGGTCCAGCGCCGAATTCCGCTTTATTGAGCTGGACGACGCCTACACCACGGGCTCCTCCATCATGCCGCAGAAGAAGAACCCCGATATGGCGGAGCTGGTGCGGGGCAAGACCGGCCGCGTTTACGGCGACCTCACCGCGCTGCTCACGGCCCTCAAGGGCCTGCCGCTGGCGTATAACAAGGATATGCAGGAGGATAAGGAGGCCGTGTTCGACGGCGTGGATACCGTAAAGAAGTGCCTTCGGGTGTTCGCCCCCATGGTTTCCACCATGAAGCCCCTGCCCGAAAACATGAAAAAGGCCGCGCAAACCGGCTTTATCAACGCCACCGACGCAGCCGATTACCTCGTGGGCAAGGGCATGCCCTTCCGCGCGGCGTATAAGATCTCGGGGCAGCTCGTGGCGCTGTGCATCGAAAAAAATACGGTGCTCGAGGCGTTGCCGCTCGCGGTATATAAAGAATACAGCGACCTGTTTGCCGAGGATCTTTACGAGGCTATCAATATAGAAACCTGCGCCGAAAAGCGGGGCAGCGCCGGCGGCACGGGGCAGCAGAGTTTGAGCGCCCAGATCGCGTTCGTAAAGGCGCAGTTGGGGCTTACGGAGGAATAAACAATGGAATCGTTACGCGGCCGTGATTTTTTGACCCTGCTCGATTTTACGCCCGAGGAGATCGGCTATCTGCTGGATCTCGCCGAAACGCTGAAGGCGGAGAAGAAGGCGGGCGTCCCCCACAAGCTGGCGGGGGATAAGAGCATTGCGCTGATCTTTGAAAAGACCAGCACCCGCACCCGCTGCGCCTTCGAGGTGGCGGCGCACGATCTCGGTATGGGCAGCACCTATCTGGACCCCACGGTGTCGCAGATCGGCAAAAAGGAATCCATCGCCGATACGGCGCGGGTGCTTTCGGGCATGTTCAGCGCCATCGAATACCGGGGCTACGGGCAGGAGATCGTGAACGAGCTGGCCGAATACGCCGATATCCCGGTGATCAACGGCCTCACGAACGATTACCACCCCACGCAGGTGCTGGCGGACTTTTTAACGATCCGGGAGCATTTCGGCTCGCTCAAAAACAGAAAGCTGGTGTATATGGGCGACGCGTGCTACAACATGGGCAACTCGCTCATGGTGGGCTGCGCCAAAATGGGCATGCGCTTTACGGTGTGCGCCCCGAAGCAGTTCTACCCCAAGCAGGAGCTTATTGATACCTGCCTTGCCATTGCCGCCGAAACCGGCGCGGCGCTGGAATTTACCGAGGACCCGGCCGAGGGCGTGAAGAACGCGGACGTGATCTATACCGATATCTGGGTCTCCATGGGCGAGCCCGTGGAATCGTGGGAGACCCGCGTAAAGCTCTTTATTCCCTATCAGGTGAATGCGGCGCTCATGGAGGCGGCGGGCGAACAGGCCGTGTTCATGCACTGCCTGCCCTCGTTCCACGACCTGAAAACCACCATGGGCAAGGCGCTGGGCGAGCGCTACGGCTTCCCGGACGGCCTCGAGGTGACGGACGAAGTGTTCGAGAGCGAACGGTCGCTCGTGTTTCAGGAGGCCGAAAACCGGCTGCATACCATCAAGGCGGTAATGAAAGCGGTGCTCGAATGAGCGCCGCTTTTCAAGTAGGAATGAGGAATTAGGAATTAGGAATGTCGGATGGACTCCGTCCATACCTGATTGTAAGAACCTGCCGCAAGCGGCAGAACCTTGTTATTCGCTTCGCTCATAATAATGC
>CAMVBR010000137.1 GCA_947165755.1 uncultured Clostridia bacterium | reverse complement strand
TCAGAACCTTGTTATTCGCTTCGCTCATAATGTGATCCTGCGGATCCGCGATATACCTATCGGTGCGATATACCTGCGGTGCGATATGTGCCTGCGGCACGTGAAAGTTACAGGATCCATATTATATCGCAATGCGCAGCAATATATCGCGCTGCGAAGCAGCATATCGTCATTTTCGTTCGCCGTTCGAAGAATTTCTCATTTCTCATTTCTCATTTCTCATTTCTCATTCTTTTTTCAAACCTGACTTGTTTTTTCAAAAATGCTTAACCCACACCCCCCAACACCCGCCACTCCCTTCGGCATTTACGTCCACGTGCCGTTCTGCGCGGCCAAATGCCCCTACTGCGATTTCTATTCGGGGCGGGAAACGTCGCTGCTCCCGGCCTACGTGGACGCCGTAAAAGAGGAGCTGCGCACCCTTGAGCGCGCCCGCGATTTTGCCGACCGCAGCCTGTTTTTGCGGCCGCTTGCCTCCGTATATTTCGGCGGGGGCACGCCCTCGCTGCTGCCCGCAGAGGCGCTTGCCGGGATATTGCGAACGGTCAAAGAGACCTACCGGCCGCAGCCCGACGCCGAGATCACCGTGGAGGTCAACCCCACGATGGAGAATAAAGAAGCCTGGTTCTCATCCGCCGCCGAAGCGGGCGTCAACCGCGTTTCGGTGGGTCTGCAAAGCGCCGTTCCCGCCGAGCGGAAAGCCCTCGGGCGGCGCGGCACGGCCGAAGACGTGAAGGAGACCGTGTTCGCCGCACAGGGGGCGGGCATCCGCAATATCAGTGTGGATCTGATGCTCGGTATTCCGGGGCAAACGCCGGAAACGCTCAGAGCAAGCATGGATTTTGTCCTGTCCCTCGGCGTAACGCACGTAAGCGCGTATATCTTGAAAATCGAGCCGGGCACGGTGTTTGAAAAGCGCAAAGAAAAGCTGGACCTGCCCGATGAAGACGCCGTCGCCGAAATGTACCTGTATATGTGCGAATATCTGAAGGCGCAGGGCATGCGGCACTATGAAATTTCCAACTTCTGCTTCGGCGACGCCATAGGGCGTCATAATTTCAGCTATTGGCAGTGCGGCGAATATCTGGGTGTGGGCCCGGCGGCGCACTCGTTTCTGAACGGCCGCCGCTTCTTCTACGAACGCGACCTTGCCGGTTTTATCGCGGGGGCTGCCCCTGTGGACGACGGCCCCGGCGGCGACAGGGATGAGGTCTTTCTGCTTACGCTGCGCACCGATACCGGCGTATGCCTGCCGGAATTTGAAAAACGGTTTTCTTTTACCCTTTCTCCCGCTTTTTACAGGACGGTGGAAACCTATGAAGCCCACGGCCTTGTTACGTATAACGCGGGGCGTCTGTGCCTTACGGCGCAGGGGTTCCTGCTCTCCAATTCGATCATTTCGGCGCTGCTCGCCGAATTCTGAAAGGAATGTTTTCTATGCTGCTTTCCAAGCTGCTTTCGGGCGTTGAATACACCTGCCCCGGCTTTACGGATACCGAGATCACCGAGGTGGTCTATAATTCCAAGCTGGCGGGCGAGGGCAAGCTGTTCGTAGCGCTCACCGGGGCCTTTTCCGATGGGCACGATTACGTCAGCCACGCCTACCTCGGCGGCTGCCGGGTGTTCCTCACCGAGCGTCCCGTGGCCCTCTCCGCCGACGCCACCGTGATCGTCACCCGCGATACCCGCGCCGCGCTGGCCGTGCTGGGCGCCAATTTCTACGGCCACCCCGAAAAAGAACTGCAGATCATCGGCGTTACGGGCACCAAGGGCAAAACCAGCGTGTGCGGTATGCTGGGGGCCTGCCTGAACCGGGCCGGCGTCACCTGCGGCACCATCGGCACCGTGGGCGCCGTGTACGGCGGCAGGATCCACCCCACCGTGAATACCACCCCCGAATCCATCGAGTGCATGCGCCTGTTCCGTGAAATGCTGAACGCGGGCTGCAAGGCCGTGGTGATGGAGGTCTCTTCTCTGGGCCTCAAATCTCACCGCGTGGACGGCATCCGTTTTGCCGCCGCCGTGTTCACCAACCTTTCGCCCGACCATATCGGCGGGGCGGAGCACAAGGATTTCGAGGAATACGCCTATTGGAAAAAGCAGCTCTTCCTGCGCTGCGACGCCGCCGTGCTCAATAAGGACGACGCGTTTTCGGAAACCATAAGCGGCCTTACGGATGCGCCGGTCACCACCTTCTCGGTGTATGAACCGGCGGATTACACCGCAGAGGACGTGCGCAAGCTGCGCGAAAAGAACTTTTTCGGCGCCGCCTTCACCTGCGTGAGCGGCGAGGGGCGCTTCCCGATGAAAACCGGCGTGCCGGGGCTGTTCAGCGTATCGAACGCGCTGGCCTGCATCGCCGTGTGCCGCCTCATGGGCGTCTCCATGGAGGATATCGCCGCCGCCCTGCCCACCGCAAAAATACCCGGCCGCAACGACTGCCTGCAGCTCGATACGGATTTTGACGTGGTGATCGACTACGCCCACAACGGCGAGAGCTTTCAGGCGGTGCTGGATACCATCTGTGCTTACGACCACAACCGCGTGATCACCGTGTTCGGCTCCGTGGGGGACCGGGCGCAGCTCCGGCGCGAGGAAATGGGCCTGCTCAGCGGCGCGCGGGCGGATCTGAGCATTATTACTGCCGACGACCCCGGCTACGAGGACCCCGCCGCCATCTGCGAGGAGATTGCGGGCTTCGTGAAGAAAGCGGGCGGCGCGTATAAGATCATCGTGGACCGCGCCGAGGCCGTGCGCTATGCGCTGAGCATCGCCGAAAAGGGTGATATCGTTCTGCTGCTGGGCAAGGGCCACGAAACCGCCCAGAAGGTGAAGGGCGAAAAGGTGCCGTATTCGGACTATGAGACCGTTTACGATTATTTTAAAAACTTATAATTAGGAATTAGGAATTAGGAACTCATTCCTCATTTTGAAAAGGGAAAGATGGAAATGTACACGTTTCAACAAGAATCCGATCTCGCCGCGTTTGAGGCCTTCGTCAAGGCCAACGGCGGCATATATCTGCAGAGCGCCAAGTGGGCGGATGTGAAAAAAGACTGGACCCACGCGTTCTACTCCGGCTTTGATGCGAACGGCGCGCGGGTGCTCACGGCGCTCATCCTCGGCCGTTCTCTGCCCGGCGTGGGCAAGATCTGGTACTGCCCCGCGGGCGCGGTGTGCGATTATGAAAACGCCGCCCTCCTGCAGGCGTTCTCCGATTTCATGCTGCGCGAAATGAAGCGGGCAGGCGTCACCGCCCTGTTTTTCGACCCCTGCGTGGAGCTGCGTGTGAACGGCGAAACGAAAGAAAAGGGCGTAAGCGTGCACGGCAATCTGGTAAAGGCGGGCTTCTCGCTGAACGCTGACGCCTCAAAGTGCCTGTATAAGGCGCCGGTGCAGCTCATGCTGCCGCTCAAAACCCCCGAGGGGACCGAGGTCACGCCCGAAAAGCTGCTCAAGAGCTTTGAAAAGGGCGTGCGCTATTCGGTGCGCGTGGGCGAAAGCCGCGGCCTGATCGAGAAGGTGCACACCGCGAAGGATATCGAGGCCGATCCCACCATTCTCGATAAATTTGCCGCCGTCATGCGCGATACCTCCGACCGCAACGATTTCACCGAGCGCGGCAGCGATTATATCGCCCATCTGCTGCGCGTGTTCGGCGACGAAGAGATGGATATCATGCTCATCTATTACGATAAGCAGAAGGATACCGCCATGGAGGCCGAGCGGCAGGCGCGCAAAGCCCAGCTGGAGGCTTCTTTGCCCACCGCGCCCGAAAAGAAGGTGCGCGGCATCAAGGAAGAGCTCGAATCCATCGAAAAGCAGACCGCCCATTACGAGGAGCGCATCAAAGAGACCGAAGGCGCGGGCGACCTGATCGCCGTAGCCGGGGGGCTTACGGTGCACTATAACGGCATGAGTTCCTGCCTGTTCGGCGGCGCGAGAGACCTGCTGCGCAACAATTTCCGGGCCAGCCACTACTTCAATTTCCGCCGTATCTGCCGCAGCATCGCGCTGCAAAACGACGTGCACGACTTGGGCTACGTGCTGCTGAAGCCCACCGCCGCCAACCCCGACGGCACCTTGGGCCCGTGCGAGCCCCGCGAGGATTTCGAGGGCATCTGCGCCTTCAAAAAGAGCTTCGGTGCCGATTATATCGAATATATCGGCGAATACGTGCTGGTGACGAACAAGCTGAAATTCTTTGCCTACGAAAAGCTGTTCGATCTGGGCAAAACCGCCCTGCACGTGGTAAACAAAGTGGTGAAAAAAACGCGTTGATCCTTTCGTCGATCACCGTTTCATTCCTCATTCCTCATTTCTCATTATCTGAAAGGCGGCGTTTTTATGTCCTCCATCAACAACCACTCCTTTGCCGTCGTGCGGGCGGATGCCGCGCATGAAAACTGGCCGCTGCTCACGGCGCGGCAGAGCGCGCTGCCCGAAAAGCCCAACGATTGCCGCGATCCCTTCGAGCGCGATTATACCCGCATCCTGCATTCGCTGGCCTACCGCCGGTTAAAGCACAAAACGCAGGTGTTCTTCAACATCGAAAACGACCACATCTGCACCCGCATGGAGCACGTCTCCCACGTGGAGAGCGTGAGCGCCACCATCGCCAAGGATCTGGGCCTGAACGTGGAGCTCACCCGCGCCATCGCCATCGGGCACGATCTCGGCCACGCCCCCTTCGGCCATCAGGGCGAACGGGAGCTCTCCCGCCTTACGGAGCAGTACCTCGGCGAAAAATTCTTTCACGAGCGCAACGGCCTGCATTTCGTGGACGATCTTGAGCTGCTGGAGGACGATTACCGCGTCTTCCGCAACCTCGACCTCACTTACGCGGTGCGGGACGGCATCATCTCCCACTGCGGCGAGGTGGACGAAAACGGCCTGAAGCCCCGCGCCGAATATATCGACCTTAAGCGCGATTACACCGCGGTGGGTATGTATCAGCCCTACACGTGGGAGGGGTGCGTGGTGAAGCTCTCCGATAAGATCGCCTACGTGGGGCGCGATATCGAAGACGCCATCCGGCTCAAGTTCCTCTCAAAGGACGATCTCGCGCTGCTGCGGGATATGGCCCGCACCTACGATAAAAACGCCATCAACACCACCGTGATCATCCACAACATGATCTACGATGTGTGCGGCCATTCCTCGCCTGAAATGGGCATCTGCCTCAGCGAGGAATTTGCCCGTCAACTCAAGGAGATCAAGGAATTCAATTACACCTATATCTATAAAAATAAGCGGCTGGACGCCTTTACGAAGTACGCCCGTCTCGTGATCTCGCAGCTCTTTGAAACGCTGGCGGATGCCTACCGGGGCGAGGATACCATCGACGAGCTCCGGCGGCGGGCGGAGATCTACCCGGAGCTCATGAACGCCTTCGCCGATTGGCTTTCCAAATACTGCGAGCCCGGCCTCAACTTTTTTGCCAATACCGATGAGCGCACCGTAAAATGCGCCAATCGCAAGGTATACGGCAGCCTGGAAACGCCGGAGCTCTATTACCGCGCCGTGCTCGATTATATTTCGGGCATGAGCGATAACTACTGCATCCGCGTGTTTAACGAGCTGATCACGTATTGATAACGATTTTGTTTTTCAGGAGATAACTATGGCTTTGATTCTGGCTTCCGGCTCGCCGAGAAGAAAAGAGCTGCTGGGGCGCATCACCCCCGATTTTACCGTTTGCGTTTCGGGCGCGGAGGAAACCGTGGACCCGAACCTTTCCCCCGCCGATACGGTGCTGGCCCTCTCCCGCGTCAAGGGCGAGGCCGTGGCAAGAGAACACCCCGAAGATACCGTGATCGCCGCCGATACCGTGGTGGCGCTGGACGGTAAGATCCTTGGCAAGCCCGCTTCCGCCGCCGAGGCGGAGCAAATGCTGCGTTTTCTTTCGGGCCGCACCCACGCCGTGTATACCGGGGTGTATATCGCGTCGGGCGGCAGACAAGTGCGCTTCTACGAAAAAACAGACGTGTCCTTTTACCCCCTTACCAACGAAGAGATCGCTGATTACGTTGCCACCGGCGAGCCCTTCGATAAGGCCGGGGCCTACGGCATCCAGGGCAAGGGGGCGCTGCTGGTGAAGGGTATAAGCGGCGATTACTTCAACGTGGTGGGCTTCCCCGTGGCCGCGGTGC
>CAMVBR010000136.1 GCA_947165755.1 uncultured Clostridia bacterium | reverse complement strand
GAATCTTTCCAATTCAGCAGCCGTCGGTGTATACGAAGTGCTTCGGCAATGGAACTTTCCGCAGCTTCAGGAAAAAGGGGAACTGCGAAACTTCCGCTGGTAATTTTTGAAAAAACTATTGAAGTATTTATTTTAATATGATAAAATTATAATTGAAATTTATTAAGGAGGCAAAACGACATGGAAGAAAGCATCAACAAATTCGTTCAGTTCATTTATTTTCTGATCGACCTGATCAAAGATCTTGTTGTTTCCGTCAGCGGCAAAAAGACAAACACTGCGCCTGCCGCCGATTCCGACACCGACGCGACCAACAGCTGAGTTCTTGCACAATAAAAAACACACATTCCTGCACATGCTGTGAATGTGTGTTCTTTTTTATTTGATTATTTTCATTTATTGCGCCTGGGGCGCATTTATATTGTCCCTACGGGACGGTTATATTTTGCGCGAAGCCGCAAAGTGATATTATATTCGCCTCCAAATCTGCGCGCAGCGCAATATCACTCGGCGCAAGACGAATAAAACTGCAACGCGATATAAGAACTTGCCCTGCGGGCAGAACCTTGTTATTCGCTACGCTCATAATAACTCGCCGCAGGCGAATATAACTGAAAAAACCTGATTTGGTAGACAAATCAGGTTTCTTTCATGGCTAAAGATTGCTATTTTAACAAAATCGGGGTTATCGTTAAATTTCGTAACGCCGAAAAACACTTAAATCCAAGGAAATCAAACGTATTTTGAAAAGACGTTTACGTATCGGCTGTCAAAGGTAACAGATGTGATTCTAGAAAAAGGAATCTCATAAGGTTCTTCCTGCCAAATGCCGTCTGCATCGAAATGACGAAATACGACTTTTGATCTCAGCACCTTTTCGATCCTGCCTATCCAGTAATCCCATTCTTTATTTTCAAGGCTTTCGTGCTCGATTATGATATTCTTTTCGAGTTTCTGCAAGGATAAAAAGGCGCTGTGCCAATCTGAAATGTCAATCTCAGGTGCACAAATACGATCAAGCACCTTTTCGGCCTTTAAGATTTCAAAGCACTTGTCATCCTTAAACTCAACTTTTTTAATGTCGCTGATCCTGCGTATTGAAAAACCGTCGATAATGAAATCGTCCTCTTTTGCACCCAGAAGCAGTTTTTTACTTGCTCCAAATAGAAACCAATATGTATAATATGCGTCATATTTCAAAAAAAGGCGAAGAAGCGGTTTATGCTCTACAGAGCTTTGCAGCAACTCGATCATTTCAGCTTTTTTCATAAACGCTCTCCTCATATAATGATTTATAGACTGAAAAAAAGAAAAGAAATATCTAAATATCTGATGAGAAAAAAGGATTGCTACCTTTGTCAAGATAGCAATCCTTTTTTGGCAGAGGAATAGGGATTCGAACCCCAACAGGCAGAGTCAGAGTCTGCAGTGCTAACCGTTACACTATTCCTCTTTGCGGAACGGTCACAATTATAATACACAAATACTTGTTTGTCAAGTACAAAAATCAGTTTTTTTGATTTTTTTTGCGCTGCTTCTGATTCCTGAAAATAACAGTAAAATTGGTGCCGGCGTCTTTGCTGCTCGAAACCGTGATCAAGGCCTTCTGCTGCTCTGCTAAAGATTTACAAATCGAAAGACCGAGGCCGTACCCCGTGCCGGCCGTTCTGGCTTTATCGGACCGGTAGAAGCGTTCAAACAAATGCGGAAGATCCTCCTCCGGGATCGGATCGCCGGTGTTGTTGGTGCTTAAAAACACTTTATTCTTCACACGATATAAACGAAACGTGACTACCCCGCCGAATCCGGCGTATTTTACCGCGTTATCTACAAGAATATGGATGATTTGATTGACCGCGGTGGGATCCGCCTTAATTTCAATATCGTCCTCGATTTTGCTGTCAAGCGCAACGCCCGCCTCGTAAGCAACGGGATCAAACTGCAATACCACTTTCGTTGCGAGCTCGGAAATATTGAAATAATCGGTGATTCTCGCAGGCTTCATATTCTCGCTCTTGGCAAGAATCAGCATTTTATTTACCATTTCCTTCATATGGACCGCTTCTTCATTTGTGCTTTCGATCCATTTCATTTGCTCTTGCAGCGTGGAATCGGGGTGCGTTTGCAGAATATCGCAGTTGGTCAGAATTACTGTCAGCGGGGTTTTCAGCTCATGAGAAGCATCCGCGATAAAGTTTTGCTGCTGTTCCCAGGCCTTTTGCACCGGTTTGATAAAGATTTTGGCAAGCTGATGGATGATGAACAGGAGAACAAACAGTACGATCAGGAAGATAATGCCGTCCGCGTAAAGCATATCGCGCATATAGATCATATAACGGGAGGAATCCGCGAACGCAATATGATATCCGCTGCCGATCGGCGTTTTGTAGTAGAGCAGATTATAATTCAGCAGAATACCGAACTGCACCTGCCCCTCAACGATATGATCCACAATAGGCTTCAGCAGTTCTTCGGCAATTCTGCCGCGCGCGATATCCAGCACCCTGATCCGCCCGTAGGCGTCCACGCTTACCACGCAGATACTTCCCGAATCGATCGCGAATCTGTTTACGGACTCATCCGTAACGCCCAAATCAAAATACTGAGAGTAATAGCTTTCGGAAGAGTAATTCTTCAGTGTTTCCTGAACGTTCTCGGTTTCTCTCAGGAATACCACAAGCATGGTAAACAAATAAAATACGATCAGAACTACGGAAATCAGCGCCATGGAAAGACGCACAAACCGTTTTCTTAACTTTTTTATCATGAGCCTATTCCGACTTCCGTTTCAAAGAAACAAGCAGCCGTTATCCTTCCTTTGCTTCTTCCCGGATCTCCAAACGATACCCCACTTTTCTCAAGGAAACGATCTCCACGTGCGCGTGAATAAAATCCAGCTTTTTCCTTAAGAAAGAAATATACACTTCTACGTTATTATCCACCGCATTGGAATCGTACCCCCATACCTTCACGATCAGATCTTCCTTGGGCGTAACGCTCTGGGGGTTCTGCATTAGGATCTTCATGATCTCAAATTCCTTGTAGTTCAGATGGACGCTTTTACTGCCGTTGCTCAGATCGCAGGTGGAAAGATTCAATACAAGCCCGTCGAACTTCAATTCATCCAAAACGACCTCTCCCTGTCTGCGCGTAAGCGCGCGCACACGGGCAAAAAGCTCGTCGGGTGAAAAAGGCTTTGTCATATAATCGTCGGCGCCGGCGTCGAGCCCCGTCACCTTATCGGAAATCTGATCTTTTGCCGTCAACATCAGAATCGGCGTAGATACCTTTGCTTTTCTGAGAGACTGCGCAACCTGAAGCCCGTTCATCTTAGGCAGCATAACGTCCAAAATAATAATGTCGTAAATGCCGCTCATGGCCATATCCAATCCGTCGCTGCCGTCGAAGGCAAGATCCACCATATACTTCTTTTCGGATAATATCTGTTGAAGCGCTTCTGCAAGTCTTTTTTCGTCCTCAACTACAAGAATCTGCATTTTGATCCTCCGGTTACCAATTTTCTAACGTTTTCAATATAAAACAACCGTCTTAAATCTTGCTTAAGCTTGTTTTGTGAGCGTAATCGTATTATCACCCTCTGTCAGCAGAAGCTGATCCCCCTCGAAAGCATAGGTATACGTTCTGGTATTGCTGATCCCGAGAACGGAAGTGGTAATGTTGAGCTTATCCCCTTCGATCGTGTAGGTCATCGCCACGCCGATATCCAGCGCCGCAGTCATGTTGCCGGTGCCGTCTTCATTAAACGTAAAAGAATATTTTGCCACAACGCCGAGCACGTTTTGTTCGCCTGTCCACGTGCCGAGAATTTTCGTTTCCGGCTTCGCGCAGGCAGAAAACGCCGTAAGCACACATAAAACAACAAGAACAAGTGAAACGATTTTTTTCATAACGATCATTCTCCTTTTATTAAATTCAATAAATAATATGCTTTCAAAAGAGCGGTCTGTGTTTTTCCGTCTTCGATATCGCCGTTAATTACGTCCATTATCAGCGCATCCATTGGGATCGCTTCCATTGTAAGGAATTCATCGTCATCGAAATGCGTTTGCTCAAAATGAAGTCCGCGGGCAAGATACATGTGGATCACTTCATCCGAATAAGCGCAGGTAGGATAAAAAGCGCCCATGTATATCACCTCTTCGGGTACAACACCGGTCTCTTCTTTCAATTCTCTGCGCGCGGCAGTTTCAGGGTCCTCCCCCATATCCAATTTGCCAGCCGGGACCTCAAGCAATACGCGGTGAAACGGGTAACGGTACTGACGGACCATGATCACCTTTTTGTCATCGGTAACGGGAACAATACAGGACGCGCCCGGGTGTTTGATATACTCTCTTTTCGTTATTGTTTCATTCGGCAAAACAACATCGTCACAAAAGACGTGAAGCAATTTCCCTGAAAACACTTCTTCTGAAGCTATTCCCTTCTCTGTTAAGTCCATTGATCGATCGTCATTCTGTTTACGCAATCAGAATGCGGCTCCCTTCTAAATTTGTATGCGATTTCATTATATCATATATTCAAAAAAAGTAAACTACCGCAACCAAATATTTCATTGACATTAGATTACGCATTTGATAAAATATTTTTCGGTTTTATCAACAACAGGAAGGATGCGGAACATGAGAGATACGTATGAAAATCCACTATGCGTACGCTACGCAAGCAGTGAAATGAAATACATTTTCAGTGACGACAACAAGTTCTCTACATGGAGAAAGCTTTGGATCGCGCTTGCAAAAGCTGAAAAAGAGCTTGGGATCGTTATTACGGATGCGCAGATCAGTGAAATGGAAGCCGCCGTTTACAATATTGACTACGAGAAGGCCGCCGAATACGAACACCGGCTGCGGCACGACGTTATGGCGCACGTGCATACGTTCGGCGATCTCTGCCCGAATGCGCGTCCCATCATCCACCTTGGCGCAACCTCCTGTTACGTTGGCGATAATACAGATATCATCGTTATGCGCGAAGGGCTGCTGCGCGTAAAGAAACTGCTTGTGAATACAATCAAAGCAGCTTCGGATTTTGCCTCGAAATGGAAAAGCACACCCACGCTTGCTTACACGCATTTTCAGGCCGCTCAGCCTACGACCGTAGGCAAACGCGCCACACTCTGGATTCAGGACCTTGTTATGGACCTCGACGCGGTCAACTACCAGCTTACTCAGCTGAAGCTTTTGGGGTGCAAAGGGACGACAGGTACCGGCGCCAGCTTTTTGGAGCTTTTCGGCGGCGATCATGAAAAAGTTAAAAAACTGGAAACCCTGATCGCCGGGTATATGGGTTTTGACGCCTGCATGGCGGTTTCGGGACAGACCTACACAAGAAAAGTTGATTATAATATACTTTCCGTTTTGTGCGGCATTGCGCAAAGCGCCGCAAAATTTTCTAACGATATCCGTCTTCTTTCCCACTTAAAAGAGTTTGACGAGCCTTTTGAATCCAAGCAGATCGGCTCATCCGCCATGGCGTATAAGCGAAACCCCATGCGCAGCGAACGCATCGCTTCCCTTTCCCGCTACGTGATGTGTGACGTTCTGAACCCTGCGATCACAGCGGCAACACAGTGGTTTGAAAGAACGCTTGACGATTCCGCCAATCGCCGTATTTCCATTCCCGAAGCGTTTCTTGCGGTGGATTCCATCCTTTCTCTTTATATCAACGTCATTTCAAACGGAACCGTTTATCCGAAAATGATGGAACGACACCTGAAAGAGGAGCTTCCCTTTATTGCTACAGAAAATATTCTTATGGACTGCGCTAAGAGAGGCGCGGATCGGCAGGATATGCACGAAGCCATCCGTCAGTATTCCGTGGACGTCGCCAAAAGGATCAAGCTTAACGGTGAAGATAATAACCTGCTTCAGCTTATGCTCGACGATCCCCGCTTCATGCTTTCGCAGGAAGACCTTGACCGTATTCTTGACGTAAACAAATTCGTCGGCAGAGCGCCGGAACAAACTGAGGAATATCTGAATGAAATCGTATACCCTGTGCTGGATGCTGAAAAATCACTTCTTGGCGTAGACGTAACGATCAATGTGTAAATTATTTTTTGTGAGGTATAGATCATGTTAACTGCAATTGTTGGGATCAACTGGGGCGACGAGGGCAAGGGCCGCATGGTCGATCTGCTCGCGCAGCAGTATGACGTTGTCGTTCGCTATCAGGGCGGCAACAACGCCGGGCACACCGTTGTCAACGAAAAGGGTAAGTT
>CAMVBR010000135.1 GCA_947165755.1 uncultured Clostridia bacterium | reverse complement strand
GCTTGTAGCTTCTTAGCTTGTAGCTCCAGTTTGTCGGGCATACTGCCCGACAAACGGCCAATTTCCCTCTTCCTTTCGTTTGTTTCTTGACTTCTCCCTCTTACCCGAGTATAATAGCTCTGTTATGAAAAAATACCGGGAGGACTGAGAAATTGAGACAACGCATCGGCCTGAATTTCAACTGGAAATACAGCGAGACCTTCAGCGAGGATATGCTGAAGCCCTCGTATAACGACGCCGCCTTTTCACGCGTGGATATCCCCCACGCCAACAAGGAGCTCCCCTATAACTATTTCGACGAAAAGACGTATCAGTTCGTGTGCTGCTACCGCAAGGTGTTCCGTCTGCCGGCGGAGGCCTTTGAAAACGGCCGGCGCGTGCTGCTGCATTTCGAGGGTGCGGCCAACTACGCCCGCGTATTCGTCAACGGCAAGGCGGCGGGGGAGCATAAGGGCGGCTATACCCCCTTCGTATTCGATATCACCGGCCTGGTGCACCGCAGCAACAACGTGATCGCCGTGGCGCTGGACTGCACCGAGCGCAGCGAGATCCCGCCCTTCGGCTTTATGGTGGATTACCTCTGCTACGGCGGCATCTACCGCGAGGTGTGGCTGGAGATCGTGGAGGACGCCTACATAGAGGATATCTTCGTGCGCACCCCCAACGTGCTGGGGCAGTATAAGATCCTTGAGGCGGATATCACCTTCAACCGCTCCGTAAAGGGCACGGTTTCGCTGAACGTCTCCGACGGCAAGAATTTGAGCGTGGATAAAAAGGCCGAGATCGACGGCCGCGTGCTGCGCGTGCGCTGGAATATCAAGGGCGCAAAGCTGTGGGATATCGACGACCCGAATCTCTATACCTTCACCGCCTCCTTCAAGGGCGGCGAAATGCGGCGGCGCTTCGGCTTCCGCGAGGCAAAATTCACCCGCACCGGCTTTATGCTCAACGGCCGCCGGGTGCAGCTTGTGGGCCTCAACCGCCATCAGAGCTACCCCTACGTTGGGGGCGCCATGCCCGCCTCGGCGCAGAAGGCGGACGCCGACCTTCTCAAATATACCCTTGGCTGCAACTTCGTGCGCACCGCCCATTACCCCGATTCCATCCATTTTATTGACCGCTGCGATGAGATCGGCCTCATCGTGTTCACCGAAATGCCGAGCTGGCAGCATTTGGGCGAGGGCGAATGGCGCGTTAACTGCCTGCAAAACATCCGCGATATGGTGGTGCGCGACCGCTCCCACCCCAGCATCGTGCTTTGGGGCGTGCGCGTGAACGAGGGCGCGGACTGCGACGAATTCTATACCGAGACCAACGCGCTGGCCCGCTCGCTCGATCCCACCCGCCAAACCGGCGGCGTGCGCAATATGCCCCGCAGCCATCTGCTGGAGGACGTTTACACCTACAACGATTTCTCCCACGCCGGGGGCGCGGTAAAGCTGCTGCCGCCCGCGCTGGTCACGGGCTTTAAGGCCCCCTACCTCGTGACCGAGCACAACGGCCACATGTACCCAACCAAGAGCTTCGACCGCGAGGAGCTGCGCCGCGAGCACGCCCTGAGGCACCTGCGCGTGCAGAACAAGGCCTTCGGCAATAAGCGCATCTCCGGCGCCACCGGCTGGTGCATGGCCGATTACAACACCCACAAGGATTTCGGCAGCGGCGACCGCATCTGCTACCACGGCGTTACCGATATGTTCCGCGTGCCCAAGCTCGCCGCCTACGTATACGCCTCGCAGCAGGATGATTTCCCCGTGATGGAGAGCTCCTCCGCCATGGACGTGGGCGAGTACCCGGGCGCGATGATCGGCCAAACCTATATCTTCACCAACTGCGATTACGTGGAGGTATTCAAGAACGGCGTGTATAAGAGCACGGCCTACCCCGATAAAAAGCGGTATCCGCATCTGCCGCATCCGCCCATTTCGCCGCTGGATTTCATCGGCGACGCCCTCGTTACCGAGGACGGGCTGGACGAAAAGACCGCCGCCGCCCTGAAAAACGCCCTTGTGGCCGCCAACCAATACGGCTTTCTCATGCCGCCGCAGCACTACGCCGAGGTCGTTTACGCGTTTTTGCACGGCCGCATGAAATTCCAGCAGATCTACGATATCGTCACCAAGCACTTCGCCAACTGGGGCGCGGAGCAGATCACCTACCGCTACGACGGCTATAAGGACGGCGTTTTGGTAAAATCCATCACCCGTACGGCCGTGACCGAAACGAAGCTGGCCGTAAAGGCGGACTGCGCAGAGCTGATCGAAGACGACACCTACGACGTGACCCGCATCGAGCTCACCGCGCTGGACGGCAACGGTAACCGCCTGCCCTTCGCCAACAACGCGGTGAAGGTGACCGTGGACGGGCCCCTTTCGGTGATCGGCCCCGATTGCTTCGCCCTGATCGGCGGCGACCGCGCCTTCTGGGTGCGCACCGTGGGCAGGAGCGGCAGGGCCACCGTAACCGTGGAGGCGGAAAACCTCGGCAAATACACATTGGAGATCAACGTGATCAAAAAATAAAGGAGAAACAGTTATGTATTATGAAATGAACATCGCGGGGTGCAACAGAAAGCTGCCCCTGTGCCCTCTGAATGAAGAGCTGATGATCGGCGCGTTCGTGATCATAGGCGACCCGGAGCTTACCGAGGCCTGCGCCGCCGCGCTGCTGAAGCTCGTTCCCGAATACGACTACCTGATCTCCGCCGAGGCCAAGGGCATCCCGCTGGCCCACGAAATGGCGCGTCAGCACGGCGATAAGAAATACATGGTGGCCAGAAAGGGCGTAAAGCTCTATATGACCGGCGTATTCGAGGCCAAGGTGCGCTCCATCACCACCGAAAAAGAGCAGACCCTGTATCTGGATACCGCCGACGCCGCCCTCATGAAGGGCAAGCGCATCCTTGTGGTGGACGACGTGATCTCCACCGGCGAATCCCTCTACGCGCTGCAGGAGCTGGTGAAGCAGGCCGGCGGCGAGATCGTGGCCAGCGCCGCCATTCTTGCCGAGGGCGAGGCCGCACGGCGCACCGATATCAAATTCCTTGAAACGCTGCCGCTGTTCAGGGCGGACGGAACGCCGATTGTTTGACGGGCAGACAATGAAGAAGTAATATTCAAATTAGGAATCAGGAATGAGGAATTAGGAATGAAGGGCGCTGCTTTCATTTCTCATTTCTCATTTCTCATTCCTCATTTGTATTGATTTTTGTCAACTGCAGTAGTCTTCTATCAGTCTTTGCAGCGCTTCGGCGTTTTCGGCGGGGATCCCCCGCTTGAGCCTCTCGGCCTCGGTTTGGGGCAGGGAGGCTATTTTCGTATCCAGAATTTCCGCCGGTTCGGCGCCGCCGTAGGCGAAAACCGCCACCCGGCCCTCGTATACGGAAAGGGTGAAAGCCGGCATGCTGTTGCGCTTCGCCTGCGCCGCCGCGCCCACGTAAAAAACGCAAAGCAGCAGAATGCACAAAAAAATAAACCAGTTTTTTAATTCTCTTGTCACGGTTTTCACTTCTTTACAATATTGTTACCATTATTTTTCCAAAAATTTTTAAAATATGCTAAACAAATCGAAAAATATGTGTTATACTGTACTTTGAAGACCCTTGAATATGGAGAGGGAAATGAGTACCAAAGCAACAGCGAATAAAAGAAGAAAGAAAAAGAAAAAGAGCGGCGTCGGCACGGCTGTTCTTACCGTGTTCCTGATCGTGTTTCTTGTGGGTGTGATCACCGTGGGCAGCGTAGCGCTTACGGTGCTCAGCGACCTGCGCCTCATCAGCTTCGGCAACGCCAAATCGGTAGACGAAGAGGTGGCCGGGGTGGATTATCTCGATTTGGATAACTACATCACGAATCAGGCGAAAACCACCATCATCTACGCCTACGATACCGAGGGCAATCTGGTGGAGGATACCCGCCTGCACGGCAGCGAAAACCGCCTGATCGCCTCGCTGGACGAGATGTCGCCTTACGTACAGAAGGCCGTGATCGCGCTGGAGGACCAGCGTTTCTACTCCCACCACGGCGTGGACTGGTACGGCACGGCGCGTTCGATCTTCAGGGACCTCACCGGCGGCAGAATGCAGGGCGGCTCCACCATCACCCAGCAGCTCATCAAGAACCTTACGGGTGAAAACAAGCGCACGCTGATCCGCAAATACAACGAGATCAAAAACGCGCTGGCATTGGAGCGCCACTTCTCGAAGGAGCAGATATTGGAGGCGTACCTCAACACCATATATCTGGATCAGGGCTGCTACGGCATCAAGACCGCGGCGGAGTATTACTTCGGCAAGGACCCGATGGATCTCACCATTATGGAGAGCGCCGTGCTGGTTTCCATCACCCAGCGTCCCCGCGGCAACAACCCCATCATCAACTATGAGGCCAACCGTGAGCGCGCTGAGATCTGCGTATATAATATGTGGGCCTACGGTATGATCAGCGAGGATGAATACAACGAGGCCATGAATCAGAAGCTGGAATTCGTGGGCAAGCGCGCCGCCGATACCGAGCTTGTGGATCCCGACGAAGAGATGGAGGTTTCCAGCACGTCCAGCGAATACCAGAGCTGGTATACCGATTACATCATCAACAACGTCATCAGCGACCTGAGCGCCAAATACGGCTATACCTCGGGCGAGGCGTGGCGCAAGGTGTATTACGGCGGCCTCAAGATCATCTCCGCCGTGGATATGCGCATCCAGAACATTCTGGACGACGTGTATACCAACCGCACCACCTTTGCCGATGAAAGCGGCAAGGAAGAGCAGGATAAGATCCAGTCCGCCATGGTCATCATGAACTACGAAGGCCGCATCATGGGCATCGCGGGCGCGCTGGGCCCCAAAACCGGCAACCGCGTGCTCAGCTACGCCACCGGCGGCGACCCCCGCAACCCCGGCTCCTCCATCAAGCCCCTGAGCGTATATACCCCCGCCATTGAAGGCGATTACTTCTACTGGTCCACCCGCATCCCCAACTACGGCATCACCCTTTCCGACGGCAGCGTATGGCCCAAGAACTACGGCGGATGGTCCGGCGATATTTCCGATCTGAAAACCCTGCCGCAGGCGCTGGCGCCCTCGCTCAATACCGTGCCCGCCCGCATGGTGCAGACCATGGGCACTTCTTACTGCTACGCGTTTCTGCGCGACCGCTTCCACCTTACCACGCTCGATCCCTCCGATAACAACTACGCGCCCCTTGCCATCGGCGATATGGCGCACGGCGTTTCGCCGCTGGATATGGCCGCGGCCTACGCGGTATTCGGCAACGGCGGCCTTTACTACACGCCATACAGCTACTACGAGGTGCGCGACGCGGAGGATAAGGTCATCTTGAAGCCCGATGAGGAGGGCCAGCGCGCCATCTCCGAGGGTACTGCGGACGTGATGAACCACATGCTGCAGACCCCCGTCACCTATTCCAACGGTACGGCCAACGGCTACGGCGTAAAGGGCTTTACCACCTTTGCCAAAACCGGTACCTCTTCGGATAACTACGATAAATGGATGGTGGGCGGCACGCCCTATTACGTATGCGCCACGTGGGTGGGCTACAAGACCCGTCAGGCCATCAATATCAACCTGTTCGGCACCTACCCGGCCGCGAAGGTGTTCAAATACGTGATGAACGAGGTGCACGACGGGCTGGAAGAGAAGGAGTTTGAATACAGCTCCGATTCCGTGCGCCGCGCCTACTGCACCGTGAGCGGCATGCTGGCCTCCTCCAGATGCGCCTCCACCAACACCGGCTGGTATAAAATCGATAACCTGCCCGGTACGTGCAGCATCTGCGGGTATGCGAACCCCGCGCCGGATGAAGGCGACGACAGACCCGAGGCCCGCTTCTGATGGTCATTCTCGGTATTGATCACGGTGACGTCCGCACGGGCGTTGCCGTGTGCGATAAAAACGAGATATTGGCGTCCCCCGTGACCGTGATCACCGAGCGGCGCGACGAGGTGCTGGCGCAAAAGCTCGCCGCCCTTGCCAAGGAGCTTCAGGCGGAGGAGATCGTGATGGGGCTGCCGAAGAACATGGACGGCAGCGTGGGCTTTCGGGCCCAGGCCATCGAGGCGTTTGCCGAAACGCTGCGCGCCGCCGTGGATATCCCCGTGGTGCTGCGGGATGAACGCCTCACCACCGTGAGCGCCCACCAGTACCTGAACGCCACCGATACCCGGGGCAAAAAGCGCAAGCAGACCGTGGACGCCGTGAGCGCCGTGCTGATTTTGGAGGATTACCTCGGCTGGAGGAAAC
>CAMVBR010000134.1 GCA_947165755.1 uncultured Clostridia bacterium | reverse complement strand
TCACTCTTACCTCTTCACTTTGGGATTTATCGCATCGAGCGATAAATCCCAATTTGAAATCCTCTCCCCCTGCGCCTTGACAAACGCGCTCCCGCATGGTTTAATGGAGCTATCAAAGAAAAGGAGCTTGTTCTTATGGCAAGAATCATCGGCGATCCGCTTCCCAATATCCCGTGGCAGGAAAAGCCCGCGGGCTGGCGCTATCCGGTTTGGCGCTATACCGAAAACCCCATCATCACCCGTGATAACCTGTTTTTCGCAAACAGCATCTTCAATTCCGCCGTGGTGCCCTACGGCGGCGGCTTCAGGGGCGTGTTCCGCGTGGACACCATGACCCGCGACCATACGCTGGTCACCGGCGAGAGCGCCGACGGCGTCCACTGGACGCTGAACGACGAGGTGATCTTTCGCGGCTACGATCCGCGCCTGTGCGAGATCGACGGCAAATACTATCTTTCGTGGGTGAACCTCACGCCCCACGGCACCACCATCGGCATTGCGTATACCGAGGACTTTACGAAATGGACGCAGCTGGAGGACGCCTGCTACCCCGTGGCGCGCAACGGCGTGTTGTTCCCGAAAAAGGTGAACGGCGAATATATGCTGCTCATCCGCCCCTGCGACCGGGGCCACACCCCCTACGGTGATATCTTTCTGCAACAGTCGAAGGACCTCACCTATTGGGGCAAATACCGCTTCGTGATGCAGCCGCAGAAGAACTGGGAGATGACCAAGGTTGGCGCAGGCCCCACGCCCATTGAAACGGACGAGGGCTGGCTGCTGTTTTACCACGGCGTGCTCACCAGCTGCAACGGCTTCACCTACGCCATGGGCGCCGCCATTCTCGATAAGGACGAGCCCTGGCGCGTGCTGCACCGGGCCGATTGCTTCCTGCTGGCGCCCCACGAGCAATATGAGCTGGTGGGCGACGTGCCCAACGTTGTGTTCCCCTGCGCCGCGCTTACGGACAGCGAAACCGGGCGCATCGCCGTCTATTACGGCGGCGCCGATACCGTGGTGGCGTTGGCCTTCACCACCGTGGACGAAACCGTCAGCTTCATCAAGGCGCACGATCTCATCGGGCGCTGAGCGTCCCCTTTTGAACCAAAAAAAGGGCCCTCCTTCACCGAACGGTGAAAGAGGGCTTTTCTGTTGCGGTATTGTTGATCGGCTGCGCCGCCCGGCAGGTATGCCGTCAGCCGCCCATGCGGCCGAAAACGGAGGTGAGCTTTGCGAAGAAGGTGCGGAACCAATCGATGATTTTCGTAAAAAACGCCTTGAGGTTCTGCATCACGCCCGCATCCTTCTGCAGGTCGTTTTTCACGGCGGAAATGATTTTTTCGGCGATCTGCGCGTAGCCCTTCTGCGTGGGATGCGCGATCAGCGCAAATTCGATATCGTCCTCGATGGAGAGAATATGGCCGATGGACATCTGCGTGGCCGAGGGGGGCGTTTCAACATCGGAAATATCCACGTACATATAGCCGTATTTCATCGCGCACATTTTGGTGTAGGCGTTGATCGAATCCATCATAAAGTTGATCAAGTTGCCGATCCGGATCGCCACGTCGTCCGCAGCCGTAGCGTCCCTGATGGGATTCACCGTGCCCACGAGCACCACCTTCGCGTCGGGGTTCACTTCCTTGATGTAATCCAGCAGCAGCGGGTAAGCGCCCTTCCAGTAATTGAAATAATTGCAGTACAGCTTGAGGATATTGGCAACCCCGGCGGGGATGGAGGCCGTATCGCTCAGGTCCATGGTGTTCAGGCCGAAGATCTGGGTTTTGTAGATCACGTCCGTCTGGCCCACGCCGATGGTGATGAGGCTGGCGTTTTTGAGCATTTCGCGCACGCTCATGATCTCGCCGGTTTTGCCGTAGGTGGAGGCGCCGTCCAGTGTATAGCTCAGCGGGTCGCCGAAATACTGCAGATCCGCCGCGTAGCGCCGCATCATGGCGCCGCTGGAATAGAGGTGCTCCTCGTCGCGGAAGCCGTCGTCAATGCCGAGCAGATCCAGCACGTACGCGGTGGAAACGGCGTCGTGCGCCAGCGGCCAGAGCTTGGCGTCCGTATCGCGGATATCGTCCGGCGCATACAGGCCGAAGGCTTCCGCCACCCGGTTCGGGTAAGATCCGTCAACGTTGCGGCAGTCGTAGTCGCCGGGGTATTCGTTGCGGTAGATCTGATCCTGCCAGTTGTCGCCTGCGCCGTAGCCGCGGGTGAAGCTGTCGCCGATGGCAACATAGCCCACGCCCTGCTTGAGTACGGCATAGGGATCCTCCTGCCCGTCGGCAGCGTATGCCGCCGGGAAGAACAGCGACGCCGTCATGCACAAAGCGAGGATCAGCGCCAGAATTTTGGTTGATTTTTTCATATTTTTAACTCCTTTGCCTGAAAATTTGTTATCTATAAACAATTATAGCGCATTTTTTCGTTTTTTGCAAGGACCAAAGAAAAAAATATCGGCGAGAACGAAAAACACAGCGCACGGTTTCCGAACAACGGCGGGATCTTTCCCATGGGAACGCGCGGCGGATATTGAAAACGCCGGGGGATTATGGTATAATCCGTTCAGTAGATCAGGGAGGGCGCAAACACTATGGTTTCTTTCGCATACCGGCTCCCGCAGCCCGGGGCGGTCACCGTTTCGGGCGTGCAAAGGGAGTATCTCGATTTCATCACGCGCACGCAGCTGCTGGATGCTTCTCTTTGGCGGCATTTTACGGACGTGTTTCTTACGAAGGCCGACGTTGCCGACCGGGGCTGGCGCGGCGAATACTGGGGGAAAATGATGCGCGGCGGGTGCCTCGTGTACCGCTGCACCGCCGACCCGGCGCTTTACGATACGCTGCTTCGGGCCGTGCTTTCGCTTTTGGACGCCGCCGAGCCGGACGGGCGCATTTCCACCTATACCCGCGAAGCGGAATGCAGCGGCTGGGACGTGTGGTGCCGCAAATACGTGCTCACCGGCATGCTGCACTTCTGCGATATCTGCCCCGATGAGGCCCTGAAAACGCGCATCCTCGACGCCATGGAGCGCCATCTCGATTGCCTCCTGCGGCGGGTAGGGCCGGGGCCGGAGCAGATCGATATCACGCAGACCAGCGATTTCTGGCTCGGTGTGAATTCCTGCAGCATTCTCGAGCCGGTGATGGATCTTTATCGCCGCAGGCCGCGGGAGCGGTTTTTGGCGTTTGCCCGCTATATCCTCTCCACCGGCGGCTGCAGCGGCGGCGATCTGGTGGCGCTGGCGCTGGCGGATGAGAAAGCGCCGTATCAGTACCCCGAAAACAAGGCGTATGAAACCATGTCGTTTTTTGAGGGCGTGCTCGCCTTTTACGAGGCAACGGGGGAGCGGCGCTTTCTGGACGCCGTTCTGCGCTTTGCAGAAAAGGTATATGCAACCGATATCACACTCATCGGCTGCGCCGGCTGCACGCACGAGCTGTTTGACCACGGCGCGGTACGGCAGACCGAATACAGCGATCAGGGGATGCAGGAGACCTGCGTCACCGTAACGTGGATGCGCCTCTGCGCCCGCCTGTTTTTGCTCACGGGCGATGAGAAATATGCCGACCGCGTGGAGCAGAGCGCCCTGAACGCGCTCTACGGCAGCGTGAACCTGTATATGCAGCCGCTTTTCATGCCGGGGAAGGACGAACCCGTGCCCGCGCTGCCCTTCGATAGTTACAGCCCGCTGTACTGCAACCGGCGCGGATACCGCGTGGGCGGCTTCAAGCTGTTTGACGACGGCACGTTCTACGGCTGCTGCGCGGCCATCGGCGCGGCGGGGCTTGCCGTTTATCCGCTGATCGAAGCGCTGCGGCAGAAAACGGCCGCTGCGCCTGCCCTTACGGAGCATTGCCTGAACAACAGCGTCGCCTTTACCTACGGGCCCTACGTGCTCGCCCGCGACGCCGAAAAATGCCAAGAGGATATCGCCGCTCCCGTGCGCCCGCTGCGGCAAGGCGAAGCGCTGCGGTATACGCTTTTGCCCTGTGAACCGGGGGAACACGTGCGGCTGCTGCTGGAAACCGAAGACGGCCCGGTGCTGCTCACGGATTACGCCTCCTGCGGCAAACGGTGGGCCGAGCGCCCCGGCGCGATCACCGTTTGGATGCGGTAACGCCCCCGGCGCCGATACCGTTGTGGCGCCGGCCTTCACCACCGTGGACGAAACCGTCAGCTTCATCAAGGCGCACGATCTCATCGGCCGCTGACGCAGCCCGCCTTGCGTTAAATAACAGACATAGAAAAAACCACGACGCCTGAAAACGGCTGTCGTGGTTTTCTGTATATTCATTTGCGGCGGATCGATTCAATCGTTTCTTCCCGTCAGCGTTACACACGCATCCACGATCGTTTCTATGGCCGCAAGCTGGTCGGCGGACAAATCGCGTAATTTCTCGGAAAAGAAAAGCAGATCCTTATCCACCCGGTCGCCGGTCAGCAGGTAATCGACACTGACGTGTAAAGCCCCTGCGAGTTTCACGATATTATCAACCCGCATTGCCCGTTTGCCCGATTCGGCAAAAGAAACGAACTGCGGGGTAACGTCCGCCGATTCAGCCAATTCTTCCTGTGTCAGACCAAGCTTTTTGCGGCATTGGTAAATACGCTTGCCGATTTGCACCAAAACCGGATCGTTGCTGTTCATACCCCACACCTCCCTGAGATGCACTGTTCTGTTTCATTATATCCACAATACGCACATATTTTAATTGCGTAATGTTGACAAAACGAAACAATGCGTTATATAATCACAAAAAACGGGTTTTTTATGGGAACGTTCTTTCTTTCAGACGAGGGGGATAAATATGACGTGTACCTTTTTCGGACACAAAGACGCCCCGCAGGAGATACGGCCTCTTCTGCGGGACGTATTGCTCGATTTGATCGAGCATCAGGGGGTGACGCAGTTTTACGTCGGGAATCAGGGAAGCTTTGACAGGATGGCATTAAAAATGCTGAAGGAATTTGAAAAGCCGTATTCCATCACATACGACGTTGTTTTGGCTTATTTACCGAAAAAGACAGATCCTTTTTTTACGGCGTATTACACCATTCTGCCGGAGGGGATCGAAACGGTCACTCCCCGTTTCGCTATTGAATATCGAAATAAATGGTTGATTGAACACAGCGATCTCGTGATCACCTACGTTGAGCGTTCCTTCGGCGGCGCGGCAAAATTTAAGGCGCTTGCCGAAAAGAAGGGGAAACGGATCGTGGAGCTGTCTCACCCGTTGGCGTAAAATACGGTTCCTTGCCTATGTAAAAAGCACACCGGAAATTCCGATGTGCTTTCATTCTTTTTATGTGCGCGAAAAATGCCGGTTTCATCGTGTCATCTTAGCAGATGCAACATGCTTGCAGCTTGCAGCTTTTCGCTTGCAGCTCTCTTATTGATACACCGACGTGATCCCGAAATACTCCTCCAAACACAGGCCGCTGTTATACACGGCGGCTGCAAGGCCCTTGCCGAGGTAGCGCACGTGCCAGGGCTCGTAAATGTAGCCCGTGATGCTCTGCTTATTCTGCTGGTAGCGGATGATGAACCCGTATTTATGGGCGTTGGCGGCCAGCCAGCGGCCCTCGCGCGTGTAGGCGAAGGAGCCCGAAAGGGAGTTCAAATCCATGGCCAGCCCCGTTTGGTGCTCCGAATGGCCGGGGCGGGCGGAGTAGGTATCGGCGGCGGCGTAGCCGTCCTTTGCGGCGTAGCGGTTGTAAAGGCTCGATTGCAGCGAATAGGAGCGGTAGCCCGATACGATGAACAGATTCACGCCGTCCCTTGCGGCGGCGCGCGCCATTTCGTTGAAGGCGGCGCGGCATTCCGGGGTGAGGTCCCCCGGCACGTAGGAGGCGGGCAGCGAATAGGTCTTATTGGCGATCAGCGTGTAGCCGTAGGGGTTCACGATATAGGTCATGCCGTCCTTCTTCGCAATGGCGTACCCCTTCTTCGTGTAGCCCGCGAAGGTGTAGCCGGGCTGCAGCGTGGGGGCGAAGGGATCCAGCCCGATGCTCTCTCGCAGGGCGTAGCGGGCGTCGGCGGTGGTGACGCCGTTTTTGCCGTCGTAATCCGCTTTTTTGTGCTGGGCGTCGTCCAGCCCGTCGTCGATGCCGATGGCAATGCGCAGGATCAGCCGGGCGTCCATCGTGCTCAGCCTGCCGTCCATGTTCGCGTCGCCGGTTTTGCACAGGTTCGCCGTCAGGTGGGTGAGCTGCGGGATCGCCCGCGTCAGCTTGTCGTCTCCGCGCACACAGA
>CAMVBR010000133.1 GCA_947165755.1 uncultured Clostridia bacterium | reverse complement strand
CTACAATATCTCCCTGCATCAAACAGGCGACAGAGCGACGAATGTGGGCGGTTCCCGTTCCGCTGTTATCGAGTATTACTATTTCGATTCGGATCCCTCCGGCAGCTATAGCACCACCAGCGCCGTGAATCTGAAAAACGACCTGTCTGCCTATACCGGGCATTTTACGTCCGCTGTTGTACAGCAGGATCCCTTTGCGGCGTTCGCGAGCGAATCGCAGGCGCAGACGGCTGTTGATACGAACAACACAATATATAACAATTTCTGGACAAACAGCGGCCGCTGGTCTGCCGGCAACAACGACGATATTCTGCTCATGAATCATTTCGGCGGGCAGTTTGCTACCGTTGCCGGCGAGAGCGTGGGGTCTGTCGGGTATATAAACGCTGTGCCTGCTTATATGGCTGCCTGTGTTGACGCCTTGAACTATTATAAGTGCAAGCCCTATGCGCAGAACATCGGCCAGTATTCGCTTTCCACCGGCGCGAACGCGCTGGACCGCAACAGGCTTTCGTTCTATCGAAATCCCACCACCAATGAGATCGAAGATCCGTTCGATCTCGATTATATGAGCAAGCTGCAGGCGCAGGGGATCTGGAGCAGTATCAAGGCCGATCTTGAATTCATCGAAGGGATCTACGGCACCGTTGACGGCAACGTAACGGACAACACCGCCAGCAAGGGCCTCAAGAAGCTCTATACAGTGGACGGTTACTATCATACGGACGTGAAGAATCTTCTCACGCTGTTGGAGGATTACTACGAGTATTACGATCTGGTTGCGCTGAAGGCCCTGATCGACGGTTATATCGATCAGTATCAGGTTCCCACGGAGGATCACGTGGACGTTTCCGCGGGCAGCTACAAGTTCCGCGATAACAACCCCGATTCCGAGAACTACGTCTCCGACGCGCAGATCGAGATTCTGTTTGGACTCTTCGACGAGTACGTCAATACTCTCTCTTCGGACGATCAGTTCTCGCGCAAGGTGAAGTTCTACGTATTCGGTAACGCCAATTTTGACGAAGATCCCGATACCGCCTACGTGGAAACGGTGCGCGATTACCTCAGTTACGAGGCGGAGCGCCGCGGCTTCATTTTTGAGCTGGCGCCCTTTATTTCCCATTTCACCTCCCGCATCTATATGAACCTCGGCTCCCTGACCGTAAACCAGCTTCAGGCATACATTCAGGAAGATCAGGCGATGTATGAAAAGGTATATGACTACACCTTTGTGGATGCTGACGGCAATCAGCTGGTGGATGAAAACAACGACAACGCTCCCATCACCACCGAATACCTTGGCTACACCGAGAGCAATCCCTACTGCTATATAAATGTATATAGTAAATATTACAACACCGCGAATACCGCCGAGCCCTACGATTTCAACAAGAATCCGCTGGCCCGCGCGGACTTCCTGCAGCTCATCGGTACCTTTAACGAAGACCTGCAGTCCTATATCTACCGTCTGTATGCGCAGCTCAACGTGATCCTCACCAACCGCATCAAGGACGCGATGAACGCCACGCAGGACGGCGCCGATATCGAGATCACCCTGAGCAACTTCTCCTCGATCAAAACGATGCTGGAGCGCGCGCTCAAGTTCTATACCACGCTGGAAGAGCCCGTTTATAAGCCTGACGATAACGGTGAACCTACGGATGAACAGATCGGCGTGCATATGTTCGATTACCTGAAGAACGCGAACAACAACTACGCCTCCATGTATATGAATGAGGGCGCCAAGGGCTTCTATGCCGGCGCATCCTCCTACGGCGCTGCGTTCACAGATACCCAGCTCCATTTCACGCAGAACGTGAGCATCACCACCAACACCGGCACAACCTGGACGCTGGAAGACGCCTACAATAAGCTCAAGAACTGCGGCCTGCTTGATAAGGTGCAAACTTTCATCAATCAGGGCGGCCTTGCCAACTGGGAGCAGCTCCATTACTATAACACCGGCGACGGTAACGCCACACAGGGCTATAAATTCACCAAGCCCGAGGCTTATATGGTGCGTCTGCCCTACGCGGGTGACCTCGGCCGCGGCAACGATACCGTAAATAACGATACGTATACCGTCACCAATAAAATGGTGGACGATCTGGTTGCCCAGCTCGATACCTTCCTTGGCAGTCAGGATATGGTGGCCATCCTTTCCAACCTGATCAAGCTGGATGAAAACAGCACCATGCTCACCGGCCTTACGCTGAGTGAGTACGTGATGAAGCTGCTCGGTGAAAAGCTGTTTACGGATAATATCGTCAACACGCTTACCAACCTGATTTTCCCGATGCTGATCGGTATGCTGGAGGATCTGTGGAACAGCCTTGACAGAGAGGTCGATACCGACAGCGTCGGTAAGATTGATTTGACTCCCCAGAAAACCATTTATGAAATTGCGGGAGCTTTGAATCTTTCCGTATACCCTGATAAGCTCGCGGCTTTGATCAGCTCGAACGACAGTCAGCTTGCAAATGCAAAGGCAGCTCTTGCAGATCAAACGATCAGAAACGGTGACAATTGGCACCGTGTGGTCGACTGGACAAATCTGCGGAATAAGAATCCGTATGTTGATCCTGTGACGGGTGAAGCCGATAACGAAAAGCTCGGTCTTGACTGGGGCATCGATTCCTACGATTACGATACCTATGCCGCAACGGATGCGACTCCCACTTATGAGGAGTGGTTTGACGCACGTGCTACAAGATTTGAACACGCGCTCGCCGCTGTGCTCGGCGGGCTGGATGAGCTTCTTCGCGTTGTTATGACCAATCACACCTATACGCAGCCCGGAGAAGTGGATAAGGTTATCGATATCGAGGGCACGTCCGGTGCTGCAAACGTGCTGATTCATCATATAAAGCCCGGTTTGGATAATATCCACATCGAGGGCGCTGAAGGATACTCAAAGATCCTTGCCCCCATTCTTGAAACGCTCGGCTGCAGCGATAACGATATCCTTACCAGAGCGCAGGCGAATGCAAATCTTACCAGCACGCAGGCGATCGTGCACGCGCTCATTAATCCGCTCGCAAACCTTGTAAAGAATCAGGTCGCGGTTGCGCCGATCTCCACGATCCTTACCCTTCTGCCGAACCTGCTATACTTCCTTTCCTTCAACATGATCGATCAGCTTTTGGAGGATCTGGAGCTTCACGTTTACGGCGCAAGAATCGATACGAACATTCTGGGAATTACGCTTCGTCTTTCTTGGGTTCTTGAAATCGCGGGGTTGGATGTGAGCGGTCTTCGCTGGGATTGCAGGGGTAAATTCCTCGGTCTGTTCAGTGATCCGAACGACGTGTATGCCAATATCTACGGTTTGATCGGCGGCAACATCAACAGCCTGATCAAAGCGGTGGACATCAGCGATATCAATGATATCCTTTCCGTTGTACTGAAGGCTGTTCTCAAAGACCGCGGCGACCTCGAAATGCCCATCGTTGACGTGGGCTCCGTGCTTGCCCGTACGCAGCTCTACGAAACGACCAACACTGCCACCAGCGGACATCCCGCGCGTCCGTATATCGCCACCAAGGCGATTAAGAGCGACGGCAGCACCTATAACCGCCGTTACTTCGTTGCGGATAAGGCCGATATGTTCTACGATATCATTTCGTGGGTGGGTAAGGCCTTCCAGAACGATTCCTTCGTGGATCAGCTCGTCGCCATCATCACCGGCAACAATAATCAGGCCGACGCGCTTGTAAAAGAGCTGCTGCTCGGTGTGAAGCATTCCGGCCCCGCCCACTTCGTGCTCGGCCTTGTGGAGGTCTTCCAGCCCAAGGCGCGCGCGGGTGTATCCAGCACCAACGTTTGGGCGAATACCACCTATATGCCCGCCCAGTATACCTGGTACGGGCAGGACAGCGCCCAAAACGGTATGGCGAACATGGGCATTTCCAAGTTCCTGTACGTGGCGTATCAGAACGACTGGACATACGTAAAGGCGAATACCTTCGTTGAAAACGCCGATACCATCATCAGTAAGCTCTTTGAGCAGCAGCTCACGGAGAAGGAGATCAATTCCTTCGGGGAACTTCTTCTGAGCTACATCAACCTTGCGTGGTCGAACGAGGCCATCACCGCGGTGCTCCGCCTGTTGGTAACGATCGGCAACGCAACGCAGAATGAACTGCTCACCTATATCATCGGCCGCTTCACCGAAAACGGCATGGATCTGGGCGAGTGGTACAAGGCGTACGGTTATCTGTTCCCCGAAATCGTGGAGCAGGACGTGGAGACCGGTGAAACCGATCCCGTAACCGGCGAGCCGATCACCGAAAAGCAGATGCCCGCAAACCTGATCCCCGGCAACGCAGGTTACACCAACGTATTCACAAAGCTCAGCGTTAAGCCCAACCCGGATTATGAGGAGGACCTCAACGAATCCGGCGAAGACAGGAACAAGAACCAGAAATACATCTGGACCTACGACGGCACCGAGCTTGTGGACGCCGCCAAGGCGGAAGGCCACGCGGCGGACCGCCAGACCTTCCAGAATATTCTTACCTATATGCTGGCAGGCGGCTCCGGAACCAAGGGCGGTATGATGCCCGCCATCGATATCTTCCTTTCCGGCGATCTGGGCGTGCTCTTTCCGCAGGAGAACAATACCTCCCTGCTCAAGATCTACGGCTCTAACGGTTACGATAGCTCCATCGTTCCGCTGTTTGAGGCCCTCGGCATGAACGAGATCCTTACCGCGGAAGATTTCAAGGGCTTTGCCCATGAGGTCGGCCTTGCCGATAACCAGTTCGTCAACGGCAGATACATGCTGCGCCAGAGTGAGTTCGATAATATCTCTACCGAGCAGTTGAAGGTGGAGTACCTCTTCGACGTGGCCTTCGGCTTCCTTGAGAAGATCATGGAGCCCGAATACGTGCAGAAGACCAACGACGACGGCACCGTGGTGCTGGACGACAACGGCAACCCCGTGATGGAGCCGGTGTATAACAACCTTGTAAAGACCCTGCTCACCACCGTGCTGCCCAGCCTCCTGTACTTCCTGCAGTCTAACGGCCTGAGCGTGGCTGTGCGCAACCTGCTGCAGCCTGTGCTCACACTCGTGGATGCGCTCCTGCCCATATTCAATATGAATATCGACGACGGCACCGCGTTGGGCGGCCTTAACGGTACCCCGCTGGACGGCCTTCTCAACGAGCTGATCGGCCGCTTCGTGCTGCCGCTCCTCGGCAAAGCCGGCGACCGCCAGATCGCGCAGGACGACGAAGGCAATTATCTCTACGAGACCGATTCTCTCGGCAACCCGCTGAAGGACAGCGACGGCAACGTGATCTATATCTACGACGACGATTACGGTGTCTCGCTGAAGGATCTCAGCTTCCACGCCCTTGCAAACGTGATCGAAAAGCTGACCGGCCTCAATATGGAGCCGCTGGTTTACGGCCTTGACGCCATCTGCTCCACGTATTCCGCCGAGGCGGTGGATTCGGCGTCTCAGATGAGCACCGACGCCCACTGGACCTCCACCGGTACCCCCACGGAGTTTAAGAGATATCAGTTTATCGCAACCGATCCCTATTATGACGTGGTCAAAGACCCGGATACCGGTGTTTCCACCGTCACCGGCAACCCGCGTGACGTGAACGACCCGGCCAACGTGATCACCATCATCCTTTCCATGGTGCTGGATCTGGTGCTCTGTGACGAGTCCAAGTCCCCCGTGCGCACCCTCGTAACGGACGACGAAGGCAACCCCGTATATATTAAGGATCAGAACGGCAACACCACTACAATGTATGAATACACCTACACCGTAGTGGACGGCGAGCAGCAGTACTACTCCAACGCCGAAGCCGTTGTGAACCTGATCAAGATGTTCACCGACGCCGAGATCATCGATATGATCCCGCAGGTGGTGAAGGCCCTGCGCGAGCTCGGCTTTACCACGGCCTGGACCATTGAACCCAACTGGAGCTACTTCGACGATATCGACCGCGCCGAGTACGATCCCGAAACGGGCGAGCTGATCCGCACCAACCGCCGCACCACGGCGCAGCTGATCGCGGAAGCCACCGCCAGCGACAACAACATGATCAATACGCCGGTACGTACCATCTACTACCTGCGTTACGCCGAAAACTTTGCGCCCAACACCAATCTTTGGAGCCGCGAGCTTGCCACCTACCTCGATACCAGCCTTTCCGATCTTGTGGATTGGATCATGGCGGAATTCGTGGTGAAGGAAGAGGGCGCAACCCTTGGCAGCTACGTTGAAAACCTGCTCACCGGCGAAGGCGGCCTGATCAAGAAGGGCGTCATCAATACCATCAACG
>CAMVBR010000132.1 GCA_947165755.1 uncultured Clostridia bacterium | reverse complement strand
GCCATGAAATGGCCGGCGGTGAGGCTGTCCGCCGTGCAGTCGAAGCCGATGTAGAAGCGGGCCTTGCCGGCGTTCACGAGATCGCGGATCTCTTCTTCGTTGGTGACCTGCGCGATCAGGTTTCTTTTTTGGAGTTCTTCATATATCTGCATTTTTCGCAGTCCTTTCTTTTTTTGCAAATGGAATCAGCCCAGCAGGTGCAGGGCGGTAAGATCGATCACCGTGAGGAACATGGCCAGCGCGATCAGGCACAGCATGACGATCACGGTTTTCTTATTATAAAAATATTTTTGGGAATCCGCACGCTTGAACAGGATCGCCCATACCACGGCCAGCACAGGCAGCAGATACATAACCACCTTCAAAAGCCCGATGAGCGGCGACTCGAAGGTAATGGTGTAGCTTGTCTGCCCCTGGCTGCGCAGCGAGCTTTCGGTGGCGCCCATCACGAGCTCGCGGTTGGCCACCGTCACGAAATACAGGAAATCCCATAAAATATTCAGGATCCCCGTAATGAGCGTGAACACGGTAAAGGCTTTTTTGGTGGAGATCAGCCGCTGCAGCCCCGTGATCGGCACGGTATAGCCGGCGCCTTCCGGCACGTAGGGCGCTGCGGGCGCTTCCCCGGAAACGGGGGCCGCCTCGCCGGGCTGCGGCGGATACACGGCGGCAGCCTCTTCGGGTTCGGGATATACGAGCGGGTCCCCCGTTTGGAAGCTCTGCGGCGCGGGGGCGCCGGGCAGCTCGTCGTCCAACGGGTCCACAAGCACCACCTTGCCGCCGATCATCCAACCGGAGGCAGGCTGCTGGCGCGGCGATACCGGGGCCGGACGGACGGGATCGGCCTCCCCTTCGGCCATGCGGCGCTTGGCGGAGGCGCGGTATCGCTCCCGCATTTCGTCGGTGACCCCGCCTGCGGCGCTCTGCTCGTCCTCTTCGATCTCGTCAAGCGTCCTCGAATATTTGGGGGACGCCGCGAATTGTTTTATATAAGGATTATCCGCGCCGCCGCCGAACGAGATCCCGCCTTCGGGCTCTGCCTGCGGGGCAAAAGCCCCATCGGGCGTTTCCGGCGCCGCTGCGGGCGTCGGTTCCGCAGCCTGCGATGCTTCCTGCGCATTCTCTGAAACGTTGGTTTTGTTGTCGTCCATCTTTTTTACCCGGAGCCGTGAGGCCCCCATCCTTTCCCGTATTTTCTCTTTATCGGTATATCAGAAATGGAAGATCTCGCCCATGCCGTAGGTGAGCACGGACATGATGAGATCCGCAATGAACACGCCGATGGCGATGATCGGCAGGGCTTTTTTGAAATCCACGTCGAGCAGCGCCGCAAACAGGGAGCCCGTCCACGCGCCGGTGCCCGGCAGCGGGATCGCCACGAACAGCAGCAGGCCCCACTGCTTGTAGCGCATCACCTTTTCCTGATTTCTGGCGGTTTTGCCCTCGAGGAATTCAATAAATTTCGTAAGGATATTGTGTTTTTTCATAAACTCGAATATCTTACGGATAAATAGCAGAATAAACGGCACCGGGATCATATTGCCCAGGTAGCACAGAAGAAACGCGCGGAGGAACGGAATGCCGAACCCCTTTGCGATGATCATGCCGCCCCGGCATTCGATCACCGGCAATAAGGACGCCAAAAACGCGATCAGCTCGCCGCCGACGCCCTCGTGGAACAACCCCTGGAACCAATCTAAAAGCTGCTGCATACTTTCCTCCCGTCAGATATCGTGCGCAAGCATATATTCCTGCGCCGCAATGAGGATCTCTTTATCGTTATCGAAGCGCAGCGTGGAGAGCGCCTCGGCGTATCTGAGCCAGATATAATCTTCGATCTCTTCCTTTTGGATCACGGTTTGCGTATCCTCGGTCACGGCGAGGAACACGTCCACCCGCTTTTCGATCTTCGCGCCGATCTTGTAGCGCGATTCGTAGCTGAAATCGCTGAAAATGCGGATGTGCACGCCCGTTTCCTCGAGCACCTCGCGCATGGCGGTCTCCTCCTGCGTTTCGCCCTTTTCCATGTGCCCCTTGGGAAAGCCCCAGTGGTTGGAACGGCGGTTCTTGATGAGCAGAAAGCGGTATTCGTCGTTGATCTTGCGGAACACCACCGCCCCGCAGGAATGCTCGTAAAGGCACTCGAGCCGATAGCTTTCGGGCGGCTCGGCAAAGGAGAGCACGTCCCTGATCTCATAATCGATGCGGCGCATGTTTTTGGGCGCCACCACCAACAGCATTTTGCCGCTGCCGTTTCTGTGAAGAACGGCAATTATTTTTCCTTCAAATACACGAACCGGATGATTCACACCGAGAATATATGCGCCGAGAATGAAATTTCTTTTTTCACCGGTAATTTCGGCTAACCCGAAATTGATGATATATCGCACGTTGGTTTTGCAGTCGAAATAATTGCACGGTTTCGTCACTTTGACTCTAACCATTTTACCTAACATAGATTTACTCCGCAAAATTTCGTATTATGCTTTATTATATAAAAAACACAAGACGATTTCAAGGTTTTTTTAATAATATTTACGCATAATGTAAAAACCTTGGATATTTTATAAAAAACAGTTGTAAAAAGCGTGAAGATATTATAAAATGATAAAAACTATTTGGGGGACAAGCTTATGTCAGATTCAAAAAACAATACGCCCGCGGGCGGCGCGCCCGATTTTGACAGGGACGCCTTCGGCAGACGCTTCAGGGAAGTGATGGACGCTTCCGAAGGAAACGACGCGCTTTCCGAAGACGGACCCGAAACGAACGACGGCGGAGAAGAAAAGAAACCGCAGCGCAAAAAGAAGAAAAAGCACGTTTTCCGCAATATCCTGCTCATCCTGCTGGCGCTCATTCTCGTATTTACCGGCACGGCCGTGGGCGCGGCGTTCTACGCCACCTCGGGCTATAAATCGCTTACGCTCGAGAAAAACGAATACGTGAAGGCGTCCGACCTGATGCACGCGCCCGGCGTGACCAACATTCTGCTGATGGGCATCGATACCAAGGATACGGCGGCGAAGACCCGCTCCGATTCCATGATACTGCTCTCGATCGATACGCTGCACAGAGAGCTCAAGCTCACCTCCTTCATGCGCGATATGTACGTGGAGGTGCCGGGCTACGGCGGCACGAAGCTCACCCACGCCTGCGCCTACGAGGGCCCGCAGCTCACCGTGGACACCATCGAGCTGAATTTCGGCATAAAGATCGACGCCTACTGCAAGGTGGGCTACAAGCTGTTCGTGGATCTGGTGAACGGCATCGGCGGCATCACCGTGCCCGAGATCGACGAGACCGAATCGTGGGCGCTGGCCAAGGAGGGCGTGGATATCGCCCCCGGCAAAAACGTGCATCTCAACGGCCATCAGGCGCTCAACTACTGCCGCATCCGCAAGGGGCAAAGCGATTTCCAGCGCACCGAGCGCCAGAGAGAGGCCCTTTCGATCATTATAAAAAAAGCGGTGAAAACCAACCCCTTCAAGCTCATGAAGCTCGCCAAAAAGCTGCTGGCGAAGGTGGAATGCAGCATAGATAAAACCGAGTTCATCTCGCTGTTTTTCAAGGCGCTCCCCTGCCTGTTTTCCGATATCGGTCAGCAGCAGATCCCGGCGGACGGCACCTGGTCGTCCGGCACCCGCGACGGGCTGAGCGTGCTGCTGGTGGATATGGAAGCAAACAAGCAGATCCTTAAAGAATTTATATACTGATCTCAGTATTCGGAGGTAATTTATGAAGTACGCAAAACTCACCCTTTGCAGCGAATACCGCGTCGGCAAAATCGACCCCCGCGTTTACGGCTCCTTCATCGAGCATCTGGGACGCGCGGTATACGGCGGCATCTACGAGCCCGGCCACCCGGCGGCGGATAAAAACGGCTTCCGCACCGACGTGAACGCCCTCATCAAAGAGCTGAACGTGCCCGTGGTGCGCTACCCCGGCGGCAATTTCGTTTCGGGCTACAACTGGGAAGACGGCATAGGCCCCAAAGAGAACCGCCCGCGCCGCCTCGAGCTGGCCTGGGGCACCACAGAGCCCAACACCTTCGGCACCGACGAATTCATGCGGTGGTGCAGGGAAACCGGCATCGAGCCCATGATGGCGGTGAATCTCGGCACCCGCGGCCCCGACGAAGCGCGCAATTTGGTGGAATACTGCAACCACCCCGGCGGCACCTATTGGAGCGACCTGCGCAAAAAATACGGCGCTTCTGACCCCTACGGCGTAAAGCTGTGGTGCCTCGGCAACGAGATGGACGGCCCCTGGCAGATGGGCCACAAGGACGCCGTACACTACGGCCAGACGGCGAACGAGACCGCAAAGCTGATGAAATGGACCGATCCCTCGGTGCAGACGATCCTTTGCGGCTCCTCGAGCTACGGCATGCGCACCTTCGGCGAATGGGAGACCACGACGCTGGATATCGCCTACGACAACGTGGACTACGTTTCGATGCACCAGTACCACTCCAACAGCGATAACTACCTCGAGAATTTCCTCGCCAAGGGCGTGGAAACGGAGCAGTTCATCAAAAGCGTGGTGAGCGCCCTCGATTACGTGCAGGGCAAGCGCCATTCCAAAAAAAGGATCGATATATCCTTCGACGAGTGGAACGTGTGGTACCACTCCCACGGCGCGCCGTTTGAAAAATGGAGCGAGGCGCCCCACATTTTAGAGGACGTTTACAACTTTGCCGACGCCCTCGTGGTGGGCACCATGCTCAACGCCATCCTGCGCCACGCGGACCGGGTGAAGATCGCCTGCCTTGCGCAGCTCGTGAACGTGATCGCCCCCATCATGACCGAAAACGGCGGCCGCGCTTGGAAGCAGACCATTTATTATCCTTTCTGTTTCGCCTCCAATTATGCCCGCGGCTGGGCGCTGCAGGCCATAAACGAGGGCTCGAAATACGATACCCGCTGGTATACGGACGTGCCCCACGTGGATACGAGCGCCACGCTCAGCGAGGACGGAAGCGAGCTGGTCATTTTCGCCGTGAACCGCGATCTGACCGACGCCATCGAGCTCGAAACCAAGCTGCTCGATTTCGAGGGCTTTACGCCGGTGCGCCACGTCGCTTTGGAGGGCTGCGCCCCCGAGGCCGTGAACACCGCAGACGCCGAGACCGTGGCGCCGATCGAAAAAACGCCCGGCAAAACGGAGGGCAAAACGCTGAAGACCCTGCTTTCGCCCATGAGCTGGAATATGCTCGTGCTGAAAAAGCAGTAAAGTTTTACTTGCAATCCGACGCCCGTCGGATTATAATGGAAATGATATTTTACGGAAGGAGATAAAACGAATGTCAGTTCTGTTCAACGCTTATTGCAGAGTTTACCAGAAAGTCCTCAAGTTCGCGGTCAATTTCCTCGACTGGTCCGAGCCCGAGATCATTCGCGGCGCCGGCTGCGTAAAGCAGCTTCCCGCGGCGATCAAGGCCAAGGGCGTAACCACCGTGCTGGTGGTCACCGATAAGGGCCTGATGGGCCTGCATCTGCTCGATCCGCTCTTTGACGCGCTCACCAAGGAGGGCGTAAACTACACCGTTGACGACGGCGTTCAGCCCAACCCCACCATCGATAACATCGAGGCGGCGCTCGCCATGTATAAGGCGGCGGAATGCAACGGCATCGTGGCCTTCGGCGGCGGCTCCCCCATGGACTGCGCGAAAGCCTGCGGCGCAAGAGTGGCCCGCCCCAACAAAACCGTACCGCAGATGCGCGGTCAGCTGAAGGTACTGAAAAAGCTTCCCCCGCTGTTCGCCGTGCCCACCACCGCCGGTACCGGAAGCGAAACCACCATTGCGGCTGTGGTATCCAACCCCAAAACGCATGAGAAAAACGCCATCAACGATCCCCGTCTTCGCCCGAAGGTGGCCGTGCTGGATCCCGAGTTGACCGTGGGGCTGCCCAAGCACATCACCTCCACCACCGGCATGGACGCCCTCACCCACGCTGTGGAGGCTTACATCGGCCTGATTTTCGACAATCTGCACGAGGCGTATGAAAACGGTAAGAATATAGAGGCCAGAGAAAACATGCTGGTAGGCTCTTATTACGCGGGCATCGCTTTCACAAGAGCGTACGTGGGCTACGTTCACTCCATCGCCCATAATCTCGGCGGTATGTACGGCACGCCCCACGGCCTTGCAAACGCTGTGATCCTGCCCCATATGCTGGAGTTCTACGGCAAAACCGCATATAAGCCGCTGGCAAAGCTTGCGGATATCGCCGGACTTGACACCGCCGGTATGGATAACGAGCAGAAGGCAAAGCTCTTTATAAGCAAAATCAAAGAGATGAACGCCAACATGAACATCCCCGA
>CAMVBR010000131.1 GCA_947165755.1 uncultured Clostridia bacterium | reverse complement strand
CGGTTTTCATCGTAGGCGCACGCGTATTCGCCGATATCCGCGATCAGGCGGGTCACGTTGGGCGGGCAGCAGGAGCAGCCGAAATTGAGCTGCCGCCGGGTGATGGGCAAACGGTCCTCATGGTTGACGGACGGGTGGCGGCTGCGGTCGGCAAGGTTGATCTCCAGCGGGTTTTCGTAGAAGAAGCAGCGGCCGTCCAGCGAGATGCCGGAAATAATGCCGTTGTAGATCGCCCGCTCCACCGTATCCGCGTAGCGGGAATCCGGCTCCAGATTGGCCATACGCCCCGAGAACATGGCAAGCGCGATGGCGGCGCAGGTCTCGGCGTAGGCGGTATCGTTGGGCAGATCGTAGGCCACGGTAAAGGCCTCGCCCTGGCAGGAGGAGCCCACGCCCGCGGTGATATACATTTTCCGCGTGACCATATCGTCGAAGAGCGCCCTGCAGGCCTCCATCATTTCGGCGTCGCCGGTGAAGCGGACCGCGTCGGCCATGCCCGCATACAAGTAGTTGGCCCTTACGCTGTGGCCCTCGGCGGTGCGCTGGCGGCGCACGGGCAGATGGTTCTGCGAATATTTCGCGTTGCACCAGTTGGCGACGGGGATCTGATCCCTGCCGCGCTCGTTCAGGAAGAACATGGCGAGATCCTTGTATTTTTCGTTGCCGGTGGCTTCATAGAGCTTGAACAGCGCCAACTCGATCTCCTCGTGCCCCGGGGAGGTAAAGCCGGTGCTCTTCTCTTCCACGAACACCTTGATCACGTAATCGACGTATTTATCGAGCAGGCGGATCATACGGTCGCGGCCCGTGGCGTTATAATAGGCCACCGCCGCCTCGATGAGGTGGCCGAGGCAGTAGAGCTCGTGGTGGTCGCGGTCCTTAAAACGGTTATCGGGCTCGATCACCGTGTGGTAGATATTGAAGTAGCCGCAGGGGTCCTGATGGGCTTCGATCTTATCGATGAGCTCCTCTACGGCGTTCTCAAGCGTTTCATCGGGCGTTTTCGCCAGAATGAACGCGGCGCTCTCCATCCATTTGGCCACGTCCGAATCCCAGAAATAGTGGGGGCGGGGCTTGTCGCCGCCCTCCGTGTAATCGAAATCGAAGGCGCCGAAGCGGCCGGTCTCCTCGTAACGGTCCCTTACCGCGTAAACGGTGGTCTCGCGGTTGAGCTGCTGGCGCTCCGCCCAGAAGCCGCCGGTGATATCGATCTCACTGAGTTTTACCTTGTTCAGCATAGTCTTCTCTCTCCTTTACCGTACCTGACGGATCTTATTCCCCTTCACCTCGAACACGTGGTCCGCCAGCGCGGCCAGCGGCGCGTCGTTTTTCAGGGAATCGGTGTAAAAATTATCGATGTGGGCGTCAGGGAATGCCTCCAGAAACGCAGGCACCTTGCGGGAGCGCATGCACAGTCGCTCCACCTTGCCGGTTGCGGGGTCTATACGGCTGCCCACGCAGTGTTTGATGCCGAGCCTGCGGCAGATCTCCGCCATGCTGCTTTCGAGAGAAGCGGTCACCACGATATCGTCGGGCTGCTGCAGGTCGGCGTAGAAGGGCCTGATCTTTTTCATGTGCTTATCCCAGAATTCCTTCACGTCGACGTTGAAATCGGGAATGCCCCGCATATAGTCCTCCACCAGCGGCGCGTATTTGCGAAGCGCGTCGTCCACCGTGATCTTGCCGCGCTTATACTGCAGCATCACGTAAAGCACCCTTGGGAGCTGCTTTATCAGCGACGGCGTTTTCTTCAGATAGAAAAAGAAGAAATCCAGCGCGCTCTCGCCGTTATAGATCGTATCGTCAAAGTCGTATACGTTCATTTTCAGCCCTCCGTAAAGGTATAGGCGGAAAGGTCCACGCCCGCGTCGGCAGCGGTCACGCCGCCGGCGGAAAACGAAGTGACCTCCCAGTAGGTTTTCAGCGCGTCTTCGCCGTCGTAATCCTCGCACTTCATGGCAAAGCCGTACTGCGCGTCCACCCACACGTAAACGGTCTCGGTCACGGCCCCGTCGGTGTAGGCGCGCTGGATGTACTTCTTGCATACGCGCCCGGCAACGGTCTCCTCGCCGATATACAGCACGTTGGAGCGCTCGGGCAGCTCCTCGGAAACGGCGGTGAGCTTCATCAGCGTGGTGGAAATATCGCTCACACTCTTGTTTTTCACCACGGTGTGCATATACTGCTTCTCGGCGGGAGCCACGGTATAGCAATCGATATCGCCGCCGTTGGCCTCGTAATAGATCAGGTTGCCCGTATCGGGGTATTCGGCGGCAAAGGCCGTATCGCAGCGGGTCTCGCGGATGGTTACGGTGTTTTCGGACGCGGCGCTGTCGAAGTATTTATATTCGGCGGCAAAGTTTTTCTGCCAGCTCTCGTTTACGGTAAACACCTCGTCCGCGCCCGCAGCCGTGGTCGCCTCCGCCGTAGATTCATCGGAGCGGTAGGTGTAATCCGGAACGGTGGTGGGCTCCTGCGCGGTTTTGCAGGCGGGCAGCGCCAAAACCGAGGCAGCCAGCAGCAGCGCCGGGCACAGATATCTCAGAAATTTCAAAAAGGATCGCCCCTTTCGGCATGATACTTATATTATTTATGAAAACGGCGGTTTTGTCAACCTAAAAAATATAGCTTGTAACCTTGCGGCGTTTGTGTTATGATGAAGATATCATAAAAAGAAAGGATGCCCTTTATGCGATACAACATAAAGAAAAATCTGCACAACGATTTTAAGGTATTTGAAAAGAACAAGCTCGCGCCCCGCGCCTACGCCGTGCCCTACGGCTGCGCCGATACGCTCAAAGGCGTTTCCTACGCCGAGGAGCGCTACGGCTCCGATATGGTGGAGCTGCTCAACGGCGCGTGGGATTTCAAATTATACGATTCCATCGCCTCCCTGCCCGATACGCTGGACAGCCTGAAGGTGCGCTTCTCCAAGATGGCCGTGCCCGGCGATTGGCAGCGCGCCGGCTTCCTGCCGCCCGTATACCTGAACTGCCCCTACGAATTCAAAGAGAAGGAGCCCGGCATCCCCGAGGATATGCCCGTGGGCGTTTACCGCACGGTGATCGACGTTGCCGATCCCGATAAAATTTATATCCTCTCGTTCCTCGGCGCGTCCAACAACCTTTCCGTTTACCTGAACGGCAAATTCGTCGGCTATTCCGAGGGCAGCCACAACACGGCGGAATTCGATATCACCTCCCTGCTCACCCCCGGCGCGAACGAGCTGCTTGTGGTTTCGTTCAAGTGGTGCAACGGCACCCTTCTTGAGTGCCAGGATATGTTCCGCGAAAACGGCATTTTCAGAGACGTGCTGCTCTACCGTTACGATAAAACCTACCTTTGGGATTATGAGGTCCGCACGCAGAAGACCGCAAAGGGCTACGCCATGGCGGTGGACGCGATGATCGAGGGCGAAACCGAGGGCTTTACCGTGACCGCGCGGCTCCTCGATAAAACCGGCAGCGTCGTATGCGAGGCAACCGCTCCCGCCGACGCGAAAACCGCCTTTTGCTTTGAAGACCTTCCCGTGATCGAGTGGAACCCCGAGATCCCCACCGTTTACGACCTGTATATCACCCTTTCCGGCGAGGGCGTGAGCGAGACCGTGCGCAGCGTGACCGGCTTCAAAACCGTGACCATCGAGGGCAGCGTATTCAAATTCAACGGTATGCCCATCAAGATGAAGGGCGTAAACCACCACGATTCCACGCTGCTCGGCGGCTACGTGATGACCTTTGCCGAAATGGAAAAGGATATCGCGCTCATGAAGAGGCTCAACGTGAACGCGGTGCGCACCTCCCACTATCCGCCCGACCCCTTCTTTTTGACCCTGTGCGACGTTTACGGCCTTTACGTGGTGGATGAGGCCGATATCGAGACCCACGGCGCCGAGGACGCCTACGGCGATTTCCACTACATCAGCAAGCAGGCAAAATGGGCGTCCCACTACGTGGACCGCGTGCGCCGCATGTATTACCGCGACCGCAACCACCCCTGCGTCACCATGTGGAGCCTCGGCAACGAATCCGGCGGCTACAAATGCCAGGACGCCTGCTACAAGTTCCTGAAGGAGACCGGCACCCCGATCCCCGTGCACTATGAGAGCGTGATCCACTCCAAGCGCATGCATTACGACGTGGTGAGCGAAATGTATACCAGCACCGAGGCCATCGAGGAAATGATGCGGCACAAGCGCAAGTGGTCCTACGGCGGCGGCAAGCCGAAGCTTTGCCGTGACTACAACGAATTCCCCTTCTTCCTGTGCGAATACTGCCACGCCATGGGCGTAGGCCCCGGCAACATGGAGGAATACTGGGATCTGATCTACGAATGGGATACCGCCATGGGCGGCTGCGTATGGGAGTGGGCCGACCACACCGTATATCATCCGCAGCCCGATAAGAAATACAAATATCAGTTCACCTACGGCGGCGACCACGGCGAAAAGCGCCACGACGGCCACTTCTGCGTGGACGGCCTGCTGTACGCGGACCGCTCCCTGCACACGGGCGCAAGGGAAATGCGCATCGTTTACCGCCCGCTGCGCGCCTCTGTCGCAGGGGAAAAGCTCTACTGCTTCGAGAACACCAACCGCTTCCGCCGCTCCGATTACATCGGTGTGAAATGGATCCTTGCCGAAAACGGCGTTGCCGTGGATGAGGGCGAGCTCACTGTGGACCTTGCCCCGATGCAGGCGGAATGCTTCCCCATCGCCCATAAGGATATCTGTGACGATAAGGATTATCACCTGAACCTGATCTATACCGATAAAGAGACCGGCGTCACCCTCGCTGAGGAGCAGCTCACGCTCAACGACGTGCCCTACGAATACGATATCGAGATCGGTCAGCGCATTGCCGCCGCCACCGAAAACGGCGTGCTCACCGTCTCCTTTGAAAACGGCGAGGCCGTGTTCGACTGCAAAACCGGCGTGCTCACCGCCTACAAGGTGAACGGCAAAGACCTGCTCGCCGGCAGCAAGGGCTTTTTGCCGAACCTCTCCCGCGCGTTCATCGATAACGACGCCCGCAACCTTGAACGCTGGAAGCCCCTCGGCGAGCTGAAATGCGTGCTGAAGGATATGAACGTAACGCTGGATGACGGCGAAGTGAAGGTGGACGCGGTGCACACGCTGAAATCCGGCAGAAAGCCGCTTTACGACGTGCGCCTCACCTACGTGCTCTCTTCCCTGGGTGCCATGGAGGTGACCGCCGCGCTGGACGTGACCGCGGTGGAGGCCGAGGTGGATATCCCCCGTTTCGGCCTGATGATCGAATGGAACCGCGATTTTGAAAACGCCGCCTACTACGGCCGCGGCGAAGCCGAGAACATGCCCGATTTCAAGGCCCAGTCCCCCATCGGCATCTACAGCGCCAAGGTGAGCGATATGCGCGAGAAATACGTGTACCCGCAGGAGAGCGGCATGCACTGCGATACCAAGTGGCTGAAGCTGAGCGACGCCGAGGGCAACGAACTGGCCTTCTACGCGGACGACGTATTCAACTTCAGCCTGCGCCATTTCACGCAGGAGCTGCTGAACAAGGCCGCCCATGAGGAGGACCTGCACGATATGAACATGACGCTGCTCACCATCGACGGCGTCACGCGCGGCATCGGCTCTTCCAGCTGTGGCCCCGATACCCGCGAGGAATACCGCCTGAACGCGCTCAAGGGCTACACCTTCTCCTTCACGGTGATCCCGAAGATCAAATAAAATGGAACGGCATTTGGAAATAAAACGCAGCGAGCTTTCGGCCTACGAAGCGCAGGGCTTTACCACCGAAGGCACGTCATACGATTTAAACGGCGAGCGGTATATCCGGGTGCGGAAAAACGACGTGTTTGACCGCGCCCGCATGCTCACCTTCGACCCGCAGGACAGCGCCGTGCTCACACGCACGGCCTTTTCCGCCTGCGGCGCGGTGAAAGCAAGCCTCGCCGTGACCGCGCTGGGGTATTTCACGCCCTACGTAAACGGCCGAAGGCTGACCGAGGACCGGCTCATCCCCGCGAAATCGGATTACCGCGAACGGGATCTCTCCCACTGCGCCTACCCGATCTTCAACACCATGAGCCACCGGGTGTATTATTACGAATACGATATTTTGCCCTACCTCGCCGAGAGCGAAAACGTATTTGCGGCGCATATCGGCGCGGGCTGGTACGCGGATAACAAAAACCCCGCCGAGGAGGTGCCTCTTTGGGGCGAAAACATGCTGCTGTTCGTGATCACGCTCACGAACGCGGCCGGCGAAACGCGAACGATTGTCTCCGCCGCCGAATCCTGGCCTGATCCGACCGGGCGGCTCCCGGTATCCGCAAGATGGACATGTATCAGTTCCGGTCCGAAAGCATCAAGATATTCCTGCACGCTCACCCCCTTTTCATGCATCTCGC
>CAMVBR010000130.1 GCA_947165755.1 uncultured Clostridia bacterium | reverse complement strand
TGGGCGTCGGGGTACAGGCGCTTTACGGCCTGCGCCATAATATGCGCGGCGGAGTGCCGCAGCACTTCCACCTCGAGGGCTTCGGGGCACTCGTCCACGCGCCCGTCGTTATATAATATTTTCATTTGCAGGGGACTCCTTTCAAACGTTTTCTTCTTATTTTACTCCCCGATATAAAAAAAGTCAAGGTGCAGGAAGCTGGGAATTGCAAGAAGTATGCGGATTTTCAGCCGATCGGTCGCTGAAACGGCAAACCGAAATGAAGAGGATGCGTCTGCGTATGCTTGCTTAAATACGCAAATATCTCCGTTTTTTGTTTTTTTTCTACAAAAACGCTTGTTTTTTGTAAAGTAATATGGTAAATTATTTAGTACAAAATAATAATTTTATCATTTTTCAGAAATGCAACGAGGTATCTCATGGCTTTCAAAACCGAACGTCTCACGTGCCCCTGCTGTGGGTTTCCCGTGCAGGTGAGCGATACCGAGTGTCCCGCGGGGCACCCGCTCAATATTTCCACCTTCAACAGCGTGTATGCAATGCCCGCCCCCATGGTGAACAAATACGCGAACACCTTCCGCAAAGAGCTGGCCGACGCGCCGGACGATCAGGGGCTGAATTACTCTTTGGGGATCTGCTATTTAAAACTGAAGCTGTACGATAAGGCGCTTGCCGCCTTTGAAAACGCCATGGAAGACAATTTCGACAATTCCGAGGTCTTCTTCTATGCGGCTATCTGTTTGCTGCAGGGCAAAAAGCCGTTCCTGCATCAGCGGCCCACCATCGATAAAGTGCTGGAGTATATGAACGCCGCGCTCATGATCGAGGAAAAGGGGATCTATTTTTATTTTCTTGCCTACGTGAAATACGATTATTTCACCCGAAAGTACCTGAACCACGCGCCCAATTACACCGAGCTGCTCGCAAGAGCCAATCAGTACGGCGTTTCGCACTACGATGCGGTTCAGCTTTTCTCTATTCTTCAGGTTGAACAACCTTCGGTTTTCAGCATATAAACTTTTCAGGAGGAACATGATTTATGGCAAACGTAAGAGGCGCTGTCAGCTCCGCGGCCGCAAGCAAGGCTGCCGAGCTCGCAAGAATCAACGCTATGAAAAAGGGCAAAACCCCCGAGCAGCAGAGAGTGATCGATTTCTTCTTCACCGATCCCAACGGCGGCTGCCTGAAGAAAAACAACACTTCGGTTTATACCTTTGAAGAGTACCGCAACCTTGTTGCGAAGAAATGCAGCGATTTCAATTTCCGCCAGAAGGCGATCGAAAAAATCGGTCTCGACGAGTCTCAGATCCAGGAGATCCCGCCCGTAATGCTCTCTTCCTTCGTATTCGATAACGACGTGCTGATCAAAACCAACAACAACGAGGCTGTTTCCAGCCAGTACAGCGTTACCTGGATCTTCTTCAGCGCCATGCAGATGTACACCTATCAGTTCATCTACGATATGACCAGCGACAACACCTGGGAGTACACCAAGGATTACTTCTATACCGATATCACCTGCTTCAGCACCCAGAGATACGTAAAAGAAAAGATCGAGACGTCGCTTGGCAGCGGCTGCCTTTCCAAAAACAAGGAAAACGTCAATAAGTCCCTTTACGTGATCGACCGTCTTGAAATCATCGTTCCCGGTTCGGCTTACTCGTTCTCGCTCCGCAATTCCGATACCATCGAGCAGAGCATTCAGGCTGCAAAAGCAATGATCAGAGAGAAGAAGTATTCGAAATAATCTTTCGGGGCAAGACGCGCGCTGTCTTGCCTCTTTTTTGTTCCGGTTTTGTTCCGCTTATTGCTATGGAAAACGATTTTTTGGATTTTCGCGGCGCCGAGGTCACGTATTCCGATCTGCGTCCCAAACCTTATAATCCTTTGAACCGTCCGCCCGTACGTTACGGCAGGGCGGCGCTTTGCGTGCTGCTTTGGCTTGCCGGCTGCGGTCTCTTCGGCTTCGTTTTCCGGTTTGCCTTGAGCGCGGTCTGGCCCGCGGCGGCCGCGGCGGCCGTATGGTCCGTTCTGTTTTTTCTCGTGATCAAAAAGCGGGCCGCTATATGGCTTATACATCTGTATCAAAACAAAGCCAAAGATGAAACGCGGCTGAAATGCGTATTTGAGCCAAGCTGCTCCGAATATATGATCGCCGCCATCGAAAAATACGGTTTTTTCCGCGGTACGGCAAAGGGGATAAAGCGGCTGAAGCGCTGCCATCCGCCCAACGGCGGGTTCGATCCGCCCTGACCGCCGAATGAAACACAGCATCAATCCTCTGAAAGGAGGCTCCCGTGAATACCGAACACATTTCCGTTCAAAGTCTTACCAACGGCGAAAAAATCGCCCTCGGCGGGTTTGAGATCCTTTCCATCCCGCATGTATCGATCATTGCGCCGAATACCCCGGCAAATGAGATCGTAAGCCGGTATAAAGCCGAGTTCGCCGGGCTGCTCAACGAAGTCTATCAATCCTACCGTACCCTCAGCATGGCGGCGGGCGTATCTAAAGATATCGCCTTCGACCTGCTCTGGACGACGCATCCGGTCCAAAACCAGCCGTTCAACGCCTCTATCCGCCTGTTTATTCTGGTGCGCGTCATCGATGCTTCCGCCGAAGCGGCGGTGGCTGCGGTGGGGTCGCTGCTGGGGCTTTTTTCTTCCGCGCTGTCTCTGCAAAAATACGATTTTGAGGCGCTCGAGGCTTCTGTGCTCACCCGGGTGGTCGCCGGCGTCAGCGGGCAGGCCGTGTGCGCTCTGGTCAAGGAGGAAAAGGCCGTCAACCTGCAAAACGGCCTGTTTCCCTATTGCTACGCCTACGACCGTCTCCCGGTTTCCGACGGCGATCTCAGCCGGCTGGTCAGCGTGCTTACCGAATATCCGGGCTGCGCAGTGTCCATGCAGCTTATGCCTACGGTGTTCACCGACGCCGAAAGCATGGAGCTCGACCGTGTCACGCAGGCGCTCGAAACGCTGCGCCGCGGCGTAAGCGACCAGAGCCTCGGCAGCGTCAGCTTTGCGCTGGCCGAGAAGCACGCGCAGGATTATAAATATTACGCCGATCACAAAAACGCCCCGCTGTTCATGTTCAACGTGCTGGTGTTTGCGCCGAACGAAGCCGTTTCCGGCGTCTCGGGCAGGCTGTTCGGGCAGCTTTCCTCCGGGGCCGAGGGCAGCGCGGAGCTGAAGCTGGTATCGCTGTCGCCCGCGCAGGTCAACAAAGACGGCAACCTGTACCCCCTGCCCTGGGCGGTCAGCGAGCTGCTGATCAATACCGACCGCAATTACCAGATCTGGGCTTCGGGGCAGTTTTCGCAGGCGGCATACCGTTTGCCTTACGTGATCACCGCAGGGGAGGCGGCGGAGTTCTTCCGCCTGCCCGTCGGCAGCGAACGGATCTCGGCAGGTATCCGCATCAACGACGCCGGCAAAGATAAAAAGACCTACGCTGCCCCCATCATCAACGCCGGCGATATCGAGGTGGGCAGGCTGCGCGCCTCGTCAAAGGGCGATACCATCGGTTTTTCCCTGAAGGATCTTGCCAAGCATATGCTGGTGGTCGGCACGCCGGGCTCCGGCAAAACCACCTTCTCGGTGAGCTTGCTCGACCGCCTCTGGAAGCAGCACGGCATCCCGTTCCTCGTGATCGAGCCGGCCAAAAACGAATACCGCGCGCTGGTGCAAAGCATTCCCGATCTGCAGGTGTTCACCCCCGGCAAAAACTTTATTTCCCCCTTTGTGTTCAACCCCTTCGTGCCGCCGAAAAACGTGAAGCTTGAAACCTATAAATCCACGCTGAAAACCGCCTTTGCCGCGGCCGTATCCATGTCCACCCCGCTGGATAAGATCTTTGAGGAGAGCATCAACAACTGCTACTCCGATTTTCGCTGGCTCGATTCCTATACCTCCGACGACAGGGGCCGTACCTTCAATATTTCCGATTTCATCAAATGCTTCCGCCAAACCTTCGATGAGATCGGCTACACCGGCGATGCGAAAAACATCGGCCGCGCCGGCGTCGTGCGGCTGAACAGCCTCGTGAACCTGTTTGATAACTACCATTCCATTCCCATCGAGGATCTGCTGCAAAAGCCCACGGTCATCGAGCTTGCCGCCATTGAAAACGCCGATCAGAAGGCGCTGATCATTTCGCTGCTGCTGCTGTCCATTCTGGCGTACGTCAACGCCAACTACGTGGGCGAGGGCGGGCTGAAGAACGTGATCCTGCTCGAGGAGGCCCACGTGCTTCTGGACGCCGAAACCAACGGCGGGCAGGGGGAGGCCAACCCCAGCGGCATCGCTCAGAACCTGGTAAAGCGCATGCTGGCCGAGATCCGTTCCTACGGCGTGGGGCTGATCATAGCGGATCAGTCGCCCCGCAAGGTCTCCACCGACGTGGTTGCCCTTACGGATATGAAAATGGTGTTCCGTTTGGTGGAAAACGCCGATAAGCAGATCATCGGCAACAGCACCAATATGACCGAGGCGCAGATACAGCGCATGGGGCGGCTGCGGCCCGGCGAAGCCTTTTTGTTCTTCAATAAGCTGGATGCGCCGGAAGAAGTGATCACACCCGATTACCGGCTGCAGAACAAGATCGGCGTTACCCTCTCCGATGAGGGCATCCGGTCGCTGTCAACGTATTGGAATACCCGAAAATCCTTCCTGCGGCCGTATCCGCAATGCCTTTGCAGCAAGGCCTGCGCCGAAACCTGTGATTTCAGCCGCCGTATGCTGGCAAAAGAGATCGCAAGGCGCATCTACAAGCGCTTTTTCACCCCGTCCGAAACCTCCTTTGAGCCTGTGAAGCAGGTATTCGGGCATATCTGGGCGCTGATCGCCGAGGAATTGGACGGCCTTCCCCGTACCCCGGAGCTCGTTACCTGCGTGAAGGTGCATCTCTGGAGAAAGATCCGGTATGAAACGAATATCCCCGTGCCGGATCAGCTGATAGAAAATTCATTAAAGAAATGAGGTATATCGTATGCTTAATTATGAAAACGGAAAAAAACTGACGCTTCTCGGCTTTGCTCTCGTTATGCTCTGCCAGTTCAGCTTCCTGGTGCAGTTGATCGGGCGTCTGTATTTCCTGAACGTGATCTTTTCCATCGGCAGCCTGCTCGGCTTTTGCGCCGTTGTGCTGGGCTTTGCCGTTATGTGGTACGACCGGCGCGAAACGATCGACCTGCTCACCGGCGGCGTGGTGGGCCTCTCCCTGCTGTTCGGGCTGATTCAGATAATCTATATGTATGTGGCGCACATGCCGATGAACAGATTCTTTTCCATTCTGATCGTACTTATGTCAAGCCTGTTTTTCCCGGTGCTTGCCTACCGCATATTCCGGCAGTCGCCCATCGTTGCGGCGGGGCTGGGCTGCGCGTTTCTGTTTCAGCTTCTGCAAACCCCGCTGTTTAACCTGATCGCACGGTTTCTTCCTTACAAAATCGGTTACGTTATGCTGCTGCTCGGCGGGCTGGTTTGCTTCGGGCTGTGTGTGGTTGAGCGTTACGCGGAAGAGTAAAGGGGTACGGTATGGACGACGATCTGAGCTACGGTTCATCGGAATTTACCGAAACCCCCGACGCCGGTACGTCGGATGCGGTTGATGTTTCGATCCCCGACGCCATCGACGAAGACCCGCCCTTGACGGACGTGAACGGCGAGACCGGGGACGGCCTTTCCGGCGATCTTACGCCGGGCACGCAGGTGGATATCCCCCATGAGATCGACGAGGACCCGCCCCTGACGGACGTGAACGGCGAGACCGGGGACGGCCGTTCCGGCGATCTTACGCCGGGCACGCAGGTGGATATCCCCCATGAACTCGACGAGGACCCGCCCGTAACGGACGTGAACGGCGAGACGGGGGACGGCCTTTCCGGCGATCTTACGCCGGGTATGCAGGTGGATATCCCCCATGAGATCGATGAGGATCGGGAAACCGCGCCGGGCGGCCCCACGGACGTATCCGCGAACGGGGATTCCGCGCCGCCTGTTTCCCCTGAACAGGATCTGAATGAAGATTCGGAGCCTGCCGACGCCCCGAAGGTGCTGCGCCGGGATCCGGACGACCTGATCCGGGCCGGCGGAGACGCGATCAACGCGCAAATGGAAGCCAAAGCGGACGACTACCGCGATAAGGGCCTTTCGGATGCGGAGATCGAGGAGCGGATCGCGGCAGATCGGGAAGCGGCCCAAAAAGAATTTCTGTCGGATGCTTTCCCGGGGCAAAACGTCTCTACCGACGTATTTTCCGCCCGCGGCGCAGCGGATCTTTCCGGTGAAAACGACGGCGGCGGGGCGTCCGGCGCCGATGCGGGGAACGCATTCCCCAACGATATCAAGGAGGATGATCCCAACGGCAATGCCGGCGGCGATCTCGATAACACCGAACAAAACGAAAC
>CAMVBR010000129.1 GCA_947165755.1 uncultured Clostridia bacterium | reverse complement strand
TATCGCGGATCCGCAGGATCCATATCGCTGTCGCGCCTGCGGCGCGACAAACTGCCAATTTCCCACCTTCCGGTATAATTCCCGAAATCCGTTTTATTCTGAACCGCCGCCGTTACGCTTCGCTCTTTTGCTGGCGGACGTCGTTGCCCAGCAGGAACAGGCACGCGTATTCGCCGATGATGCGGGAGGAGATGCGCTGGGAATATTTCTCCTCTACCTGCTTTTGCGTGTAGTTGCTGTTGATGATGGTGGGCAGGTGCATATTGATGCGGGTGTTTATGATGTTATACAGCGCCGCATCGGTGAACTGGGTGCTGAATTCGGTGCCGAGGTCGTCCAAAATCAACAGGTCGCATTCCAGCACCAGCGTTTCATATTGGCGGGTGTTATCGCGGCTGAAATACTCGCGCTGCAGCTCGCTGAAGATATTCTGCGCCGAATTATAGATCACCCGGTAGCCCTTTTTGATCACCTCGCCCGCGATGGCGAGCGACAGGTGTGTTTTGCCCAAGCCCGTGGCGCCGCAGAGAAACAGGCTTTCGGAATCCGTATCGAAGTTTTCGGCGTATTCCTTACACAGCGCGAAGATCTCGGTCATACGGGCGCGGGGCGAGCAGTGATACTCCGGGATCACCTTCTCGGAATAGTAATCCAGCCGAAATTCCTCGAAGGTGGAAAACCGCAGGGGCGAGCGCCGGTTGGCCTCTTCAAAGGCAAGGCTTTGCAGCACGTTTTCAAAGCAGGAGCAAAGGTCGATGCCCACGCTGCCGGTATCGCCGCATTTTTTGCAGGTATACTGCGGCTCCAGATAGTCCTCGGGCAGGTTGTGGGCGCTCAGCAGCGCTTTGATCTCCCTTTGGGCGGCAAGGTTCCGCTCGCGCTGTTCCCGAATGACCTTCTCGGTGGTTGCTTTATCCGCGCCCACCGTGGCCATGGCGATGCGCATGGAATCGATCATTTCGCTTTTCAGCGCTTTATACCGGGGCTCCGCTTTCTCAAACTCCGCAAGGCGTTTCGCGTTTTCGGCTTCCGCCTTTTGGCGGCGGCCCTCTATGATCTCTTTTGCGGCGGCAAACAGCTCGTTGGTATAGATCATATTGCCTTACTCCTTCTTCTTTTTCTTTTTCAGCTTGGGCACGGTGGTGAACATTTTTTCCTCGGCCCGGTCGATATCGTAGGAAGCGGGGCCCTCGTCCTCCCGTTTTTTTCGTGGCGCGGAGCGCGGCCCGGGGGTCTGCTTCGCGGCGGCCTTCGCAATGGCGTCCTCGCGGAATTTCCGCTCCCGCTCGGCGGCCCCGGCGGGGGTTTCAATGCCGTCCTTCTTCCACGAGGCCAAAATCTTATCCATATAGGGGAAGCTGGCCTTGCCGGCGTTCTTCAGCGTTTCCTCGTAGGCCAGCACCAGCATATCCAGTGAGAATCTCCAATCCGCGGTCCATTTCACGATGTATTTCTGCTGCGCGGCGGTGGGGTACGGGTTCGGGATTTTCACGGCGGCGGCGAAGGCGGTCCAGGCGGTGTTCATCTTTTCCAGCAGCATCAGCTCCGCGTCGGCGGCCTCCAAAGAATCGATGCCCCGGCGGCTCCAATCCACGCCCACGGTGTAGATATAGCCCATGTTGCGCTCCTTTTTATGGATGCGCGCGTATTCGCAAACGGCCAATATCACCTCGGCGGGCAGGCCGTAATAATCATACAGCAGCAGTAGGCTCGCCTGGTCCGCCGTGCCGATGGTGCGGCCCAGCTTCATCTGCGCCTCGCTGAACAGCTCCCTTACGCCCGGGTCCTCGGTCAGCCGCTTGCAGATCATCTCGTAAGAGGGCTTGGAGGGCTTCAGGTCGAAGGCCTCCTTCGGCTTTTTTTCGGGGGCGGCGGGCGCTTCGGGCTGCGCCTCGGCTTCGGCGGAGGCCGCCTCTGCCTTTTCCGCCGGTTTGGGGGCGGTATCGTCCTTCAGGTAGCCCCGCTGCGCCCAATAGCGGAGCGCGTCGGCGGCGTCCGCAGGGGAAAGGCCGGCGGCTTCGGCGACGGCCTCGGCCGTGAGCGGCTCCCCCGCGTGGGCAAAGGCGAACACAAGCGCCTTGAGGCAGGCGCCGGGGGCGAGAATGAGATCGTTTTCGGCGAGCCGCCTCGGCAGCACGAAAACGCTGCCGTAAACGGCGGGATCTATAAGATACATGTTAAAACTCCCGGATCAGGCGTTGTAGAATTCGTAAGCGGCGCGGTAGCAGGCGTAAACGTCCAGCTTGCTGACCACCTCGAAGGGCGCGTGCATCGAAAGCACGGGCACGCCCACGTCCACCACGTCGATATTGAGCGACGCCACGTATTTGGCCACGGTGCCGCCGCCGCCCGCGTCCAACCGTCCCAGCTCGCCGATCTGCCAGCAGACGTTGGCGCCGTCGAGCAGGCTGCGCACCTCGCCCATGAATTCGGCGCTGGCGTCGGAGGAGCCGCCCTTGCCGCGGGAACCCGTGTATTTGGTGATCACCACGCCCTTATTGAGATAGGACGAGTTGTTTTTCTCGAATACGCCCGCAAAGTTCGGGTCGTAGGCGGCGTTCACGTCCGCGGAGAGGCACTTCGATTTTGAGAGCACGGTTTCGCCCTCCAGCCCCTCGGCGCGGGCCAGCGCCTTGATGAAATAGGCCATGTAGCTGGAGTTGAGGCCCGTGTTGCCCTCGCTGCCGATCTCCTCTTTATCGGTGAGCACGCAGAAGGTGGTGTTGTTGGGCAGCTCGGTATCCAGCAGCGCCATGAGCGCCGGGTAGGCGCAAACGCGGTCGTCGTGGCCGTAGGCGCCGATCAGGGAGCGGTCGAAGCCGATATCGCAGGCCTTGAAGGCGGGCACGATCTCCAGCTCGGCGCTAAGGAAATCCGCCTCGGTGATGCCGTATTTCTCAAACAGGATGTTGAGAATGTTCAGCTTTACGTTCTGGGCTTCGTCGGTGGTATCGAAGGGGCGGGAGCCCACGATCACGTTCAGGTCCTCGCCCGCAACGCCCTCGGCCATGGTCTTTTTCATCTGCTCCGCCGCCAGATGGGGCAATAGGTCCGAGATGACGAACTTGGGGTCGTCCTCCGCTTCGCCGATATTCACGGTCACGCTCTCGCCGTCGGCCTTTACGATCACGCCGTGCAGGCTCAGCGGGATGGCGGTCCACTGGTATTTTTTGATGCCGCCGTAGTAGTGGGTCTTGAACAGGGCCTCGCCGTCCGTTTCATACAGGGGGTTGGGGCGCAGATCCAGCCGGGGGGAATCGATGTGGGCGGCCACGATGCGCGCGCCGTCGGAAAGGCCCAGCTCGCCCACCACGGCCAGAATGATGGCCTTGCCCCGGTTGTTGTAGTAGATCTTGGAGCCCGCGCGGTAGCGGCTGCCCTCCACGTAGGGACGAAAGCCGTTCAGCTCCGCCAGCTCTACCGCCTTCTTGACGGCCTCGCGCTCGGTTTTGGCGGCGTCGAGAAAGTCCTTGTAGCCCTCGCAGAAGGTATCGGCGGTCTCGATCTCGGCGGCGGTCATTTTCTGCGCCGCGTGGGGGGCCGTGTAAAACAGTTTCTTTTTCAGTTCTTCGCTCATTTTTTTACTCTCCTTTTTATATATACGGGTTTTATAATAAACACATGGCGGTGATCTGCGCGTCGATCTCGTAGGGCGGGTAGTTTTTCAATTGGAAATCCGCCTGTTCCGAAAGCGCGTCCTCCCCGGCCTGGGCGGCGACGCGCTTTTTCGCCTCGGCCTCGGTCAGCCCGTCCCGCGCCCGGATGCGGGCGATGCGCGTTTCCTCGGGGGCGGTCACCTTCACGGTGACGGCGCAGTATTTTTGCAGCCCCGCGGTAAACAGCAGGGGCGCGTCGATCACGGCGGTTTTGCCCGCGGCCACGGCGGCGTTTGCCCGCTGCAGCGCGATCTTTACGATGGCCGGGTGGGTGACGGCGGAAAGCCTTGCGGCGGAAGCGGCAGAAACGAAGGCGCGGGCGGCCAGCGTTTTGCGGTCCAATGCGCCGTTTGGCAAAAGGATATCCTCGCCGAAGGCGGCCGCAAGTTCCGCGAGCACAGGGGACCCGGGGGCGACGACCTCTCTTGCGATCATATCGGTATCCACGATCTGGGCGCCCATGGCCGCGAGCCGGGCGCATACGGTGCTCTTGCCCGCGCCGGTTTGCCCGCACACGCCGATGATCCTCGGCGGGCCGTTCAGAAAGCGGAACCCCGCAGCGCGGTAGAGCCGGTTGCACACGCCCAGCCCCACGCCCTCCTTGGAGGGCTCGCGGGCGAATACGGTTTTGGCGCCGATGCGGTCCAGCTCCCTGAGCGCGGTGAACAGGCGGCCCGTCTGGGTGAGGGGCTCGTCCGTTTTGCCCATGGTGACGCAGGGCTTTTCGCACAGGGGCGCGTCCTCTTCAAACACGAGCAGCGCGTCCGCCGCGGGGTTGCGCTTGACGTAACCGAAAAACGCGGCCTGATCGCCCTTTACGATATAGATCTGCGCCTTGGGCGAGTAGTGCTTGTATTTCATGCCCGGGGAGGCGGCGGTCTTGCCCTCCGCCAGCGGGTGCAGCACGGCCTCGTCCACCACCAGATCGGGTAAAAATTCCCTGAGCTGCTCGGCGGTGATCACGCCGGGGCGCAGCAGACGGGGCGGGTCCGTGGCCAGCGTGACCACGGTGGATTCAATGCCCGCTTCGCTGGGGCCGCCGTCCACGATGGCGGGGATACGGCCGGTCATGTCGTCCAGCACGTCCTCGGCGGCGGTGGGGCTGGGAAAGCCGCTCAGATTCGCGCTGGGGGCCGCCAGCGGCACGCCCGCCGCCCGTATGATGGCGTTGGCTACGGGGTGGGAGGGAATGCGCACGGCCACGGTGGAAAGCCCGGCGGAGACCTCGGGCGGGATGCAGTCCTTTTTATGCAAAATCACGGTGAGGGGCCCGGGAGAAAAGCGCTTCATGAGCGCGTAAGCTGCGGCGGGCACGTCCCTTGCCACCGTATCCACCTCCTCGGGCGAGGCCAGATGCACGATAAGGGGGTTATCCTGCGGGCGGCCCTTGGCGGCGAATATTTTTTTAACGGCGGCGGGGTCGAAGGCGTTGGCCGCCAGCCCGTACACCGTTTCGGTGGGAATGGCCACCACCTCGCCCGCCTTCAGCAGCGCGGCGGCGGCGGAGACCTCGGCGGTTTGCTTTGCCGGGTCGGTGATCTTATACAGCACAGTATTCATTGCGATTCACTTAAATTCTTCAGCTTTTCGGCCGTATCGTGGGTGATGAGCGCGTCGATGAGCTCGTCCAGCGCGCCGTTGAGGATGGAATCCAGCTTATACAGCGTGAGCCCGATGCGGTGATCGGTAACGCGACTCTGGGGGAAGTTGTAGGTGCGGATCTTTTCGCTGCGGTCGCCGGTGCCCACCTGCGCCTTGCGCTGATCGGAAAGGGACGCCTGCTGCCGCTGCGTTTCCATCTGTTTTAAGCGGGAGCGCAGCACCTTCATGGCCTTATCTTTGTTTTTATACTGGCTGCGCTCATCCTGGCACTCCACTACGAGGCCCGTGGGCAGGTGGGTGATGCGGATGGCGGATTCTGTTTTGTTGATGTGCTGGCCCCCCGCCCCCGAGGAGCGGAAGGTATCGATCTGCAGGTCGGCGGGGTTGATTTTGATATCTACCTCTTCGGCCTCGGGCAGCACCGCCACGGTGACCGTGCTGGTCTGGATCTTGCCGTTGGATTCGGTGACCGGAATGCGCTGCACCCGGTGCACGCCGCTCTCGAATTTGAAGCGGGAAAAGGCGCCGTCGCCGTTGATCATGAAGCTGATCTCCTTAAAGCCGCCCAGCCCCGTTTCGTTGGCGTAGAGAAGCTCCGGCTTCCACCCGCGGGCTTCGGCGTACATGGAATACATGCGGAAGAGATCCCCTGCAAACAGGGCGCTCTCCTCGCCCCCGGCCCCGGCGCGCAGCTCCACGATCACGTTCTTATCGTCGTTTTCGTCCCGGGGCAAAAGCAGGATCTTCAGCGCCTGCAGGTCCTCGTCGGCGGCGGCCTTGGCGGCCTCGGCTTCCTCGGCGAGCATGGCTTTGAGTTCGGCGTCGCCGCCCGCGTCCGCCGTCAGGTCCCTGGCGTCCTGCACCGCGGCAAGGTGGGCTTTGTATTCACGGAATTTCGTCACCACGGGCGACAGTTGTTTTTGTTCTTTCATCAGGCGCGTGCAGGTCTCCACGTCCGCCGCCGTTTCGGGCAGGCAGAGCAGAGCGGCGATCTCCTCGTATCGCGCTTCGAGCGCCTCAAGCTTGGTTATCATGCGGTTCCCTTACGATCTTTCTTATATTTTTTTCCGCCTTGGCGCGGGGCACCATCACCTCGCGGCCGCAGCGCGCGCATTTCAATTTGAAATCGATGCCGGAGCGCAGCACCGCAAACCGCGTTTCGCCGCAGGGGTGCTGTTTTTTCATTTCGAGTATATCGCCGACGCGGACGTCCATGGGGGGCCTCCTGAGGGATTTGGAATTTATCGCTCGATGCGATAAATTCCAAAGTGAAGAGGTAAGAGTGAAG
>CAMVBR010000128.1 GCA_947165755.1 uncultured Clostridia bacterium | reverse complement strand
AACGGATGCGGATCAGATCCCGCCGCAGGTTCAGCGTGCCGGGACTGCTCGCAAAGCGCAATCTGCGGTTTTACCGGGGAAGAACGGTTTTGACCTCTCTGATCCTTGCAGTGACGATCTTTCTTTCCTGCTTCGCGTTTTCCTTCCTGCTCGAAGATGAAGGAAGCGGCTTGCGCTATGATTACCGCTTGAACCTGAACCCGGGCGATTCCGGAAGTCCGATCGTAAATGATACGGACTCACAGCCCGGGTTTACGGAGAACGACAAACAGACACTGCTGGATCTTCCGGAGATCGCGCGCGTCAACGGAAAAATCGTGCTGAAAGCCGTGGCAAGCGCGGAAAACGCGGACGATTATCTCCGTGTCCTGAATTATTATCAGTATTTCATGTTGTTTGACAGATCCTTTCCTTTGACGCCGCTCAGTTACGGCGAGCTGGGCGCGCATTACCTGCCGTCGTGGACGGCGTTTCTTGACGCGCTGTCTCTGCCTGAAACGACGGCCCTGCTGCCCATCGTCGCGGTGGAAGCGGGAGAGATCGAGAAACTCTCCGCTTATCTAGACGCGGGAAACATCGATACGGCAAAGCTGGACGCCGGTGAAGAGGTTATTCTGATCTCGCCGGAGACGCTGAACGTTCACCTTTCTCATTTTACGGGGGAAGGAAGGGATGGATACTGGTTCCCGGAGGTTATGGGCGGGCAGCCGGACGCCTATATGCAGGACGACAGCAAGAATATGGAAACCGTGCGCCGCGCGTTTGACGCGGGCGATACGCTGTCCATGACAGTCGTATCGGGCGGGCGGCCTGCCGACGGCAACGGGGATATGCCTGTGGACCCTGTCATTACGCAAAAAGAGGTCCGGATCAGCGCGGTCTGCAATCCTGCCGTACCTCTGGACATATACTCCGGCTATAGTAATTGCTGCGTTGTGACCACGACGCGCGGTCTCCGGCACTTTTCCCAAAAATATAAATATCAGACGCTGGAGCTGTTCGCGGCCGGTGAAATCACGGAGGACGGCAACGAACGGATCATGCGGACGATCGAGCAGATCACATCCGGTGTTCAGAGCAATGTGGAATCGGACTACGACTACCGGCAGATGGTCCGTCGGGACAATCGACGGCTGCTCACTTTGATCACCGCCGTTCTGATCCTGATGCTCAGCGTCGCGGGCAGCATCATCAACAATGCGCTCACCGCCCGTATACGCGACGGAAAGCGCGAGATCGGCACGCTGCGCGCGGTCGGCGCAGGCGTAAGGGAATTGACGCGCTCCTACGTGCTGGAATTGACGGCGATGGCAGGCGTCGGCACAGGCGTCGGATTCGCGGCATTTCTTGCGTTCTGCTGCGGGCTCGGCGTGACCGACTGGCTGCAGTACGGCCGCACCATGCCCCTTGTCTTCCCGGAAATCTCACTCTGGCAAACGGCGCTCGGCGTGTTGGCGCTGTTTGCCGTCTGCGCCGTCAATCTGTGGCGGCTGATTCGCCGGCAGACAAAACACACCGTTGTGGAAAATATCAGGGAGTTATAAAAAATGAAAAAGACAGTTTTTATTTTACTTCTGTGCCTCGTTTTCTGCTTTCCGCTGCATGTTCTCGCCGAGGAAGCGGAAACGCCGCCCGACCAGTCGCAGCCGCGGCTGATGGTGACCGATTTTGCGCTTGCGGGCGGCTTTCTCACCGCCGGGGAGAGCGCGAAGCTCACCGTAACGGTAAAGAACCAAAGCATGACGAAATCGGTGCGAAACGTAAAATACGCCATATCCGAGCCCTCCGGCGCGTTGGCGTTCGAGGGCATGGGCACCCGGTACGTGAGCGCCGTATCGGCGGGCTGCACGGACGTTTGGGAGCTTACCCTTTCGGCGCTGCCCGCCGCCGCGCCCGGGGCTTACGACCTGACGGTGAGCATGGAATATGAGGATAAGTATTACGCCTCCTTCAGCGCCGCCGATACCCTGCGCGTATACGTAAAGCAGCCCGCCTCGCTGGATTTCGACGGCGCAGTGCTGCCCCTGCGCGCGGTGCAGAGCGATACGGTCACGATGAGCCTGAATTTGATGAACACCGGCAAAGGAACGCTCTATAACTGCCGCGTCGATACAAACATAAAGGGCCTGATGAGCGGCGGCAGCGTATTCGCCGGCGAGATCCCGCCCGGCGAGAGCCGCCCCTGCGCGGCAAACCTGCTGGTATCGAAGGACGTGACCGGCGACGTGACCGGCACGGTAACCGTCACCTATGAGGACGCGGACGGCGTTGTGTATACGAAAACCGCCGACGTTTTCACCTCCATCGAAGAAAAGGTGGACGAGGCCGCGCCCCAAACGACGACGGAAGAAAAAAAGACCCTCCCGTGGTGGCTCACCGGCGGGGCGGGCCTTCTGCTCGGCGGGGGCGCGGCCTTCGGCGTCACCTACGGCGTATTCGCCGCAAAGCAGAGAAAGCAGGATGAACTGCGGCTGTAAAAGGAGCCGCAGGGGGGGTGACATTTGCGCCGTTCGCCGTTCGCCGTTCGCCGTTCGCCGTTCGCCTTTCGCCGTTCGCCGTTTGCCGGTTGCCGGTTGCCGGTTGCCGTTCTCGTTTGATTTTTCGGCAAAGGGGCGAAATCCATGTTTATTGCTGATTGATGGATTTTTGTTGATTTTAAGTGAAAAACCCCGGATACAGATCGATCCTTCCTTTTCACGAAAGCGTGTGTTCCGATGCGAACGGCAAACGGCGAACGGCTGTCGCCCCTCCGGCGCGACAAACCGCGTCCCGCCCCGGCAAAGCGCCGAAGCGGGACGTTCCGTTTTTATGGGATCTATTCGCCGAGCAGGGCCAATACCGTATCGCCGTGGCGCTTCTCGTCGTCCTTCACGCCGAGCACCTCGGGGTAGTCGTCTGCCACCGGCGCGTAGGTGTTCGCCGCCGAATACTCGAATTTCGCAATGATCGGGTAAAGCCGCCTTCTGCCCATCAGCTTATATAAGACCGGCAGCAGCGTGGCAAGCGTTTTTTTCGGCTTCAGAGTCGCTCCGGTGAGCGCCTTGAATACGGCGGCGTGGCCGCCCTCCTCCGCGGCAAGGCGGCGGAAGACCTCGGCGTCGGCTTCGCTTTTCACCGTATCGGCGAGGGCGCGGTACATCAGCACCGCGTCCAGTTCCCCCTGCTGCGCCTTCAAAAGCGTTTTTTTGTTCTTAGCTGTCATCGTTATAACCTCCTTCAAACCGGGGAATCAACGAGAAAAGACGCGATATACGCGTCCGTTCCCACGATCACGGGGCTGGAAAGCCCGTCCTTCTTCGCGTCGAGCAGCTTCCATTCAATGGAAAGCCCGTAGGGGTTTTCCGCCTTTTCGGCAAAGGCGAGTATCTTTTGCGCGTCCTCCGCCCTGAGCGGCGCGCCGTCAAAGGAGCGCACGCTCCTCCTGCTTCGTATCAATGCCAACGCATCCATAATTTTTTCCTCCTGTATTGTTCATATCCCTCATGCCGCCGCAGGAAAAACGCCTTGCCGGTATCGTTTTGCCGCCGTAAAAGCGGAAACGTGCATGGCCTTCCTGCGCTTGCCTTTTTCCCGTTCCCGTGTTATGATTGCGTCATAACAGATGTTACGTCCCCATTATAGCACGTTGGTTAGCGTTACGCAACGAAAAAAACGGCTGCCGCGAATCGCCCGGGGAGCTTTGCGCCCTTGTTGTGTATGAAATATCAGATTCGGGAGGTCTTGAAGATTCTCCTTGCCCTGACCGCGGCCCGGAAGGGACCTGTTCGGTTCAGGGTAATTAAGGCATTGAAAGCGCAGCGTTTCGCGGAGGGTTGAGAAATGACGGAAAAAAACATGTTGATCGGACTCAACGTATTTGAACAACAAATGCTGGAGCGGCAGCCCGCGTTTACGCAGCCGCTGGCGGGCGGGGCCGATTTTCTCGTGTGCCATACCTCGCCGGACCCCCTCGGCTTTGCCGATGAATACGAAAAGGCAAGGGCGCTTTCGCGGCTCTCCGCGGAATGCGGCGCCGAACTGATCGCCAATTTCGAGTTCCAGAACGCGGCGCGGTCCCGTGTGGGCTCCGGCGGCCACGAATGGTGCGCCGCCCCGGACGGCGGCTGCCGCCTTTGCCCCGATCCCGCCTTTCTTCAGACGCTGCGCGCTTCGGGAAATCTGCGGGGCGTGGTATACGATGAAATGGAATACGCAGTGAGCACCCGCAACCTCTCGCAGTGGTGGGGCAATAAGCTGCGCTTCGGCGCGCCGGTGTTCCGCCTGCCGCCCGCAAAGGACGCCTTTTCGCAGGGGGAGGCCTTCTCGGCGGCGGTAACGGCATACGTGAAAGAGATCCGCGCCATGGGCGGGGAGCCCATGGCGGGCGAGCACGTGTTTCCCATTCTCTTTCATACCTTCGCCCGGGCGGGCATGATCCCCAATTATAAATCCATGAAGGAGAGCTTCACCAACCTCTCCTTCGCCGTGGCGGCGGGGGCCGCGCTGGAATACGGCAGGGAGCTGTGGACGTGCGTGGATCTGTGGTTCCGGCAGGCCTTTCCGGGGCACAGCGCCGCCGAGCTTTACCACAACCTGCTGTTCGCGTGGCTGGCGGGCGTGAACCGCGCCTACGTGGAATCCGCCCCCGCGCTGGTGCGGGACGGCCGCCTTACCGACAGGGGCGAGGCCTTTGTTCGCTTCGTAAAAGAGTATAAAGGAAAATCCCGCTGCTACGATATTGCCGATTACCGGCCCGAGATCGGTATACTGCGCTATGACGATACCTATTGGGGCCAGAATTTCTTTTGGGATCACGGCCTGTTCGGCTGCCCGCGCCTGCGGCCCGACCGGCGGAGCCGTGAGTGGATCGAGGCCGTGAATGCCGTCACCTTCGGCGAAAGCGGCAGGGCCTCCTTCAACCTGAACCGCATCGATCATACGCTGCTCAAAGGGCACCGTTCCTTCTGTTCCATGAACGCGCTGGCGGTGTTTGACGACCGCGTGCGGGCAAAGGCCATGGCCTCCCTCAAGCTGGCGTTTTTGTGCGGCATCCGTCTCAGCCCCGAAACGCTCATGGACGTGGAAGCCCTCGTGCGCGAGGGCGGGCTTACCGCGGTCACGCCCCCGCGCTTTCTGCCGGCGCGGCTGCGGGGCCTTGCAAAGGGAACGCTCACGCAAATCAAGGACGGCGCGGGCGTGTGGATCGTGACGGATCGCTTTTCCTCCCCAGCGCTGCGGCGCCTGATCCGGCCCTTCTGCGGCAGGCAGGGGACGGTTCGCCTGCCCTTTGCGGACCGGGAGATCCTGCTGAATATCGCGCCGGACGGCGAAACCTTCCGGGCGGACGAAAAGCAAAGCTGTTGAAAATGCGGCGAAAAGAAGTCGATTTGCGTAAATTTGGTAAAAAACAGTTTACCATTTGCGGAAAATATGCTATACTGCGTATAGTTTACGAAAGAAAGGTTGACCGTTTATGTCTGAGTATGAGATCCCGGCCCCCGACGGCGTGGACTATGTGGCCGTGTATGAAGCCTGCGCGAAGCAATGGGGGCTTTCGGTGCCCATGCTGCGCGTGCTGGAAGCCGTCTGCCTGCGCCCGGGCTGCACGCAGAAAGAGGTGGGGGAGCGTCTGCGGTTTTCTAAGCAGCGGGTGAACGCGCTGGTGCAGGCCTTGGCGCAAAGGCAGATGCTCACGCGCGCCCCGAGCGAGAGCGACGGCAGAAGAAAGCTGCTGCGTCTCACCGAGCAGGGTACGCAGGCCGCAAGCGCGCTGCTTGCGGAAAAACAGGCGCATGAGGGGCTTTCCCCCACGGAGGTGGCGCATACCCACGTGCTGGAGGACGGCACCGTGATCACCCATACCCACGGCGGGGAACACGGGCACGGCCACACCCATTCCCACGCGCACACCAAGGCGGTGCTCGACCGGCTCTCGCGCTCCATCGGCCATCTGGAAAAGGTGCGCCGCATGGTGGAGGCGGGCGAGGACTGCAGCAGGGTTCTGGTGCAGCTTTCCGCCGTAAAGGCCGCGATCAACAGCACGGGCAAGCTGATATTGAAGGACCACATCTCCCACTGCGTGGTGGACGCCATCGAGCACGGCGACCGGAAAACGCTGGACGCCCTCAACGAGGCCATCGATCAGTTTATTAAATAGGACGAAAACGGGAAAATGCAGTTTATCGCGCCGCAGGCGCGAAGTAACTTTGGTAGCGCGGCTGACCACAGCCGCTATTGTGCAGAGACGCAGGTATGCGGCGGTGTGCCGACGGATACCCCGGCTTTGTGCAACGAAAGGTTAATAAATTGAAAAAGGTTGGTTTTTGTCGTCTCTGCGCCGGGGAATAGTTCGCATGCGCGTCCTATTCCCACGCCTTGCGCCGATAGCGTCTGTGGGTGCGGGTCTCCGGGGGAGACCTCTGCCGCAGGCAGAAGCACCGACCGAGCCGGCAGGCGAGACCAGCCGCGCTACCGACGGAAAGGCAAACACCCCGACAAACTGCAATTTCCGGAAACATAAAAAACCGCGGCGCGGGGCTGCGGTTTTTGCATCGATATATAAATTTACGCTTTCTTTTTCTTTTGCAGCAGCACGGCCGCGATCAGCAGCAGGG
>CAMVBR010000127.1 GCA_947165755.1 uncultured Clostridia bacterium | reverse complement strand
AATCGTCCTTTTCTTTGATTTTGCTGGACGTGATGCTGCCGGACGGCACGGGCTTTGATTTCTGCGCCGAGCTGCGGGCGCGGGGCTTTTCCGCGCCGATCCTGTTCCTCACCGCCTGCGACGACGAGCTGCAGGTGGTGCGGGGCCTTGACTGCGGCGGGGACGATTACGTCACCAAGCCCTTTAAATTGCGGGAGCTTACCTCCCGCATCCGCGCGCTGCTGCGCCGGGCGGGCAGAACCGCGGACGCCGCCCCCGCGTTTCTGAACGCCGAAAGGCTGACCGCCGATGTGGGCGGGGAGGCCGTTTTGCTCACGCCCACCGAATTTCAGCTTTTATCCGTTCTGGTGAAAAACGCGGGCGTTATCGTGCCGCGCGGCACGCTGCTCGAAAAGATATGGGATATCGACGGCGACTTCATCGACGATAACACCCTCTCCGTGCACGTGAGCCGCCTGCGGGAAAAAATCGGAAAGGACCGGATCGAGACCGTGCGCGGCGTAGGGTACAGGTATAAAGAGCCATGAGATGGTACCTGTTTGTCATTCTCGGGATGGGCGCCGCCGTAATTCTGCTTGCGGGGCTGCTGCTCCGGCGTGAAAAGCGGATCGCCGGGCTGCGGGCGGCGTTGGACGATTACCTGAAAAGCGGAAAGCCCCTGCCCTACAGCTTGGAGGAGGACGAGCTCGCCCTGCTGCAAAACGGGCTTTCTGAGCTTATTTCCCGCCTGGAGCTGGAAAAGCGGCGGGCGAAGGACGCGGACCGCAAAAACGCCCGGTTCGCGGCGGACGTATCGCATCAGCTCAAAACCCCACTGGCGGGGCTGCGCCTTTACTGCGAGCTGGACGCGCAGAACGGGAACCCGAACGCCGAAAAGGAGCTGCGGCTCATCGAAAAAACGGAGCGGCTGGTGGCCGAACTGCTCAAGCTGCAAAAAATACGCGCGGACAGCTTCGATTTCGTTTTTGAAGCCGCCGCTTTGGAGGGGCTGACCGAAGAAACCTTCGCCGCGTTCCGTCCTTTATATCCGCAAAAGCATTTTGAGGTGACCGGCGCCGCCGTGCTGCGCTGCGACCGCGCGTGGTTGAGCGAGGCGATCTCCAATATCGTGAAAAACGCCTGCGAGCATACGCCCGAAAACGGACGCATCCAGGCGCAGATCGTAAACGGCGGCGAAAGCGTGACCCTGACCTTCGAGGATAACGGCGGGGGCGTGCCCCAAGCGGAGCTCCCGCATCTGTTTGAGCGTTTTTACAAGGCGAAGAACGCCTCGCCCGATTCCACCGGGCTGGGGCTGGCCATCACGAAAGCGATCGTTTCAAAGCACCACGGTACGCTCACGGCAGAGAACGCCGAAGAGGGATTGCGGCTGACGCTTATATTCCCCAAAACAGACGCAAACGAAAAGATCCATACCTAAAAGCAAACCGGACGCCGCCCATGAGAGCCGCGCCCGGTCGTATTTTATTCCGTCGGGGGGTGATCGTGGAAAACCGTTTGCAGGTACGCCTCGATTTTTGAAATGAAGTATTCCGCGTTTTGTATTTGCCGCTCCACGTCTTCCTTTGCAACAACGTAAAAATCCTCGTAATCGCAATCGGTGCGGATCTCAAACGCATCGCGCAGGATCATGCCAAGCTCCCGTTCCAGAATCCCGGTTTTAATAAAATCACGGTTAAAAAACGCGATCACGCCGGAATGCTTTTATAGAGCAGTACCCCGTCCTTTGCAACATTCCGGAAAAACGGCATCGCGTCGAAATATCTGTCAAACATCGCCTTATCCTGCAGCTTTATCGATAACAGAATATCGTAGTTTAACCCGATTTCCGAAGCAAGCGCTGAAACCTGCGGCCGGTAGGCGCGGATCTCTTCTTGGGTCAGATACAGCTTTGCCATAACGTCCACGTCCGATTCTTCGTCGTAATCGCCGCGGGCATAGGAGCCGTAGAGGATCACGCTTTCCAGCTTCTCCCCGAAAATTGCCCGTAAACCGGTTACTGTTTCATTCAGCAATGCCTGTAACTCATTCGGCGCGCACATACCCATTCACCTTCTTCGCTTTTATTATACGCGATCCGTTTACAAAAATCAAGCCCCGGCGAATCTTACGAAATCGTAAGCTTCAATTCACCTTGCCGTAAGGTTCGGGGGGTATACTGAGGTCGAGAACAAAAAAAGGAGGCATCTTATGACCATTCTGGAATGCAGGGCTTTGACCAAGGAATATTTCAGCGGCGAAAACGTGATCAAGGCGGTGGACGACGCGAACCTCTCTTTTGAACAGGGCGAATTCACCGCCGTCACCGGCCCCAGCGGCTCGGGCAAATCCACGCTCCTGCACGTGCTCAGCAGCCTTGAGAACCCCACCGCGGGCGAGGTGATCTACAACGGGGAATCGCTCAAAAAATACAACGATAACCAGCTTTCCATCCTGCGCCGCAGGCGGTTCGGTTTTGTGTTTCAGGCGTATAATTTAGTGCAGGAGCTCACCGGCATGGAGAATATCCTTCTGCCCGTGATGCTCGATAAAAAGACGCCGGACGAGGCGTATCTGAATCATTTGATCGAGGTGCTTGGGGTCGGGGACCGCATTTCCCACCTGCCCTCCGCCATGTCGGGCGGGCAGCAGCAGCGCATCGCCATCGCCCGGGCGCTGGCCAACAAGCCGAGCATCCTGTTCGCGGACGAGCCCACGGGCAACTTAGACGGCAAGAGCGGCCGGGAGGTGCTGGCGCTCTTAAAATACGTGAGCGCCGAATTCGGCGTCACGCTGATCCTCGTCACCCACGACCTCGGGGTCGCCGAGCAGGCGGACCGGATCCTCACGCTGGCCGACGGCAAAGTGGTGCGCGATACCAAGGAGGCGGCGCAATGAAACGCCTCACCGTGAACGCCTTTGCGCTCGAGAGCCTCAAAAAGCGCAAAAAGCGGTATGCTTCGCTGATCGCGGGCGTGATCCTCGCAATGGTGTTCTCCTCCGGCACGCTGTTTCTGCTCTCCTCCCTCTTTTCCGGCGTCGAGGACCTCACTGCGCAGGCCTTCGGCAATGAAAACGCCGTGTTTTACGGGCTCACCGAGGAAGCGCTGGCGGACGGGCGGGCGCGGTTCCATATCGAAACCACGGCGCAGGGCGAGATCTTAGGGTATCTTATGACGGGGGACGAGGACCGCGGCGTGAGCGTGGCCAAATTGACCCCCGAAGCGTGTGAGCTGACCTATACGGTCGTCACCGAGGGGGCCTATCCGCAAAATGCGGGCGAGATCGCCATAGAAGAGGACGCCCTCATCCGCATGGGGCTCGATTCCCGCCCCGGCGATACCGTTACCCTCACCTTGCAGGTGCAGAACGGCGCGGGCTACCTGCCCGTAACGGTACAAAAAAGCTACCTGCTCACCGGTATCCTGAAGGACCGCCGCGTGAACGTGGAGTATATGCGGGCAGCCAAAAGCCTCTTCCCGGCGGCGTTCGTGAGCGAAAAAGAAACGGCGGAGCCCGGCGCAAAGCCGCTCTCCGTCACGTACGTCGTGTTCAGCCGGGGCGCCGGCCCTGCGGACTCCTCTTACCAGTTCTATTACAATTTCTGCAAAGCGCACGAAGAGAGCAACGATACCTGCGAATCCGTATTTATCGCGCGCGATTCCTATTCTCTGAGCGGTATCGGCAAGCTGCGGCAGAGCGGCGTGCTGGCCGCCGTGCTGGCGGGGGTTTTCACTGTGGTTTCGTGCGTGGGCATCGTGAACGCCTTTTCCTCCGATCTGCAGGACCGGAAAAAACAGATCGGTATGCTGCGGGCCCTCGGCGCAACCAAACTCCAGATCGTGCGCATCTTCGGGCGGGAGGCGCTTCTGATCGCCCTCTGCGCCGCCCCCTTCAGCCTTTTGCTCTCTTATTTCGGCACGCGGCTGGCCGTTCGGCTCATCGGCAACGGGCTGCGCTTTCTCCCCGATTACGGCGTGCTCTTCGGCGGCGTGGGCGTATCGCTCCTGTGCGTGATGGCGGCGTCCTTCATCCCGCTGGCGAAAACCGCCCGCATCAGCCCCATGCAGGCGGTGCGGGACGTGGATAAAACGCGCGCGCTGCGCCGGCGGAAGCTCAAATCCGAAAACCGTTTCTCCGTGCCCCGGCTGATCGCAAAGCGGGAGGCGGCCTTCAGCCCCTTTTCGCAGATCTTCGTGTGCGTGATATTGGCCGTTTCGGTCGCCCTCTCCGCCCTCGGCGTTTCCTACATCGCGGAGGCTTACGCCCAGGCCCTGCCGGGCGGCGCCGATTACCGCATTTACCGTATGGGGTGGGAGGCCGATCCATTCGTGAATCTGGACGTCTCCTCCCGTGGCTTCGGCCTCACGGATAACGACGTGCAGACGCTTTTGCTCTCCCCTTATACGGAGAAACTCCGAAAGGAACAGGAGGCGCAGGCGGTGTGGATCACCGACGCGCCCTCCGATTACCTCGCCATGCTCGACGCGGGCCGCGTCTTTGCCGACCTGAAGGGGGCTGCGCCGGAGATCTCCGAAGAAAACTGGCGGGGGCTCCTGGCCGATATTGATAAAACCAAAAAAGACTTTTTATCCGCCTTCTCGTATGAAAACGCGATCCCGGCCGGCTTCTCGGCAAAGGACGAGGACTCCATCCGGCAGTTGGAACCGTACGTGACAGAGGGAAAAATCAATATTGATAAGCTGAACGCGGGTGAGGAAGTTCTGCTTGCCGCGCCGGACGCTGTTTCTCTGGAAGCGCAGCTCGAAACGCTCCCGGACGGGACGCGCTACCTGGGCTTTTCGGCGGATACCGGCGTATTTTCCGTCACGGACAGAGAGAAAGTAGAACGCTTCCCGCTGGGGCGGGCCGAACGGAGCTGCCACGCGGGGGATACGGTGCACCTGGCGCTGATCTTCAACGATCTCCACGATGCCGAGGGCACCCCGGCGGATAAACGCTATACGGATTGCCGCGTATATGAAAGGGAAGTGAAGATCGGGGCCGTGCTCTCCATCCCGCCCGGCGGCATCTGGACCCGCGGCGATGTGTACGGGATCACGCAGCTGAATTTCATCGGCACCCACGCCGGGAAACGCGCCTTCGGCGTGGAAAACAGGTACGTCCACGTGGATCTGGAGCTGAACACGCCCTGCACGGACGAGATCGACGCGCAGATGATGCGGCTGATCTCGCCCATGATCTCCGGCACGAGCTTCGATTGCGCTTCGCTCTACAGGGACGCGGAGGAGGACCGGCAGATGCTCGCGGCGGTCTTTACGGGCCTTATGAGCGTGGTGCTGCTGTTCTTCACCGTGGCGGGCAGCATGATCTGCACGTCCCTGACGTCGGATATCCGCGCCAACCGCCGCGGGCTCGGCACGCTTCGCGCCGTGGGGGCCTCCGTGCGGGAGCTGACGAAAACCTATCTCTACCGCCTGCTGCTTCCCTTCGGCGTCGGCGTGCCCGCGGGGGCCGCGCTGGCCGCTGCGGTGTGGCTGGCGATCTATCAATTCGCCGGCGAAAGGATCCCGCCCTTGCTCTGGCCCACCGCGCTGCTCACGCTTGCCCTCTTCGGCGCGTGCTGTCTGAATCTGTATGTCCAGTTGAAGAAGCTGACGAAAACGAGCATCGTGGAGAATATCAGGGAGTTGTGAGCTATGCATAAACTGACGATCAATCGTTTCGCGTGGAAAAACCTGTATAAAAACAGTAAACGCTATCTGCTTATGGCGTTCGGCGTTTTGCTCTCCATGGTTTTTTCTTCCGGTACGCTGTTCTTTGTTTCGTGTTTGTCCGCTTCCTGCCGGGAGCTGATCCGCATGGAGTATTCACAGGCCAACAATATCGCCTATGGGGTTCCGAAGGAAGGTCTGCAGGATCTTGACGCACAGAAGCCGGAAGTTGAATACGGGCTTGCGCACGTGGTCGGCTTCGGTTATGCCGACGACAAGGAAAAAGGCGCGGGTATCGCATGGTTGGACGCGCTTGCCGGGGAACTCTATTATCCGGTCGTGCTGGAAGGTCGTCTGCCGGAAAAAGAGGGAGAGATCGCGGCGGAACGGGACGCGCTGCTGCGCATGGGGCTGGACAGCCTGTCGGTAGGCGAAACCTTTACGTTGAACGTGGATACGCCCGACGGCGAGGCGTGGCTGCCGGCGGCAGAACGCATCTCCTATACGCTTGTTGGTATTTTGGGGGACAAACGCTGCAATATCGAAATGTATTTCCAGTCCAGTCGGTACGCGCCGGCAATGCTGGTTTGCCCGGAAACGCAAACCGCGCCCGGCGGCAGAGAAGCGCTGACGGCCTATATCCGGTATCCCGACGATTACGAAAAGAGCTTTTGGATCAATCACGTTACGGACGGATGCACGGACGGCAGCGGCCCCTCATACGGCGTGAGCGAGAGCGTGAGCCGCCTGACGGAGAACGCGGTCTTCACCGCCGTATTTACCGGCGTTCTGACGCTGGTTTCGGCGCTCGGTATCGTAAACGCGTTCAACTCCGATCTGAGCGAGCGCAAAAAACAGATCGGCATGCTGCGCGCGGTGGGCGCGACAAAAAGGCAGATCGTGCGGATCTACGGCAGGGAGAGCTTGTTTCTCTGCCTGCTCTGCGC
>CAMVBR010000126.1 GCA_947165755.1 uncultured Clostridia bacterium | reverse complement strand
CGGTGATTTTATGCAGCGGGAAATCGTTTATATCATACCGCCGGAATACGGCGGCAAAAAGCTCATCGCCTTCCTGCGCGGGGTGGTGGGTGTTTCGGTGCGCACCATGGCAAAGCTCAAGGCCGACCCCGAGGGGCTCAGGCGCAACGGCGAGCACATCCGCACCGTCGATCTCCTGCGGGCCGGGGACGAACTGCGCATCCGCATGCCCGAGGAAAAGGGCGGCATCGCACCCGCGCCGCCGGTGGACCTGGACGTCGTTTACGAGGACGCGGACGTGCTGCTCATCAACAAGCCCGGCAGCCTTGCGGTGCACCCCACCCACAACCATCAGGGCGATACGCTGGCCAATCAGGTGGCGGGGTATCTGGCGGCAAAGGGGAGCGAGGGCGTGTTCCGCGCCGTGGGGCGGCTCGATAAAACCACCTCGGGGCTTGTGCTGTGCGCGCTGAACAAGCACGCCGCCTTCCGGCTTTCGGGCAATTACGAAAAGGAATACCTCGCCCTTGTTGCGGGGGCGTTTTGCGGCGCAGGCACCATCGACCTGCCCATCTACCGGCCGGATCCGGGCAAGACCCTGCGGGCGGCGGGGGACCGGGGCGACCCTGCCGTGACCCATTGGGAATGCCTTGCCTCCAACGGCGCGTTTTCGTTGATGCGGGTGCGGCTGGAAACGGGCCGCACGCACCAGATCCGGGTGCATTTTTCATCCGTCGGCGCGCCGCTGCTGGGGGACGAGATGTACGGCGGCAGTACCGATTTGATCGGCCGCGCGGCGCTGCACTGCGAAAAGATCCGCTTTACGCATCCCGTTACGGGAGAAACCCTTTCCTTTGCCGCGCCCCCGCCGGCAGATATGCAAAGGCTGATCGATACGTTAAATAATTAACGAAGTTCATAAATTATTTACGGAATTGACAGATAAATTCATAAAATAGGATTGTTTTTTTGAACAAAAACTGGTAAATTATATATAGAATCACATTGACCCCAAACGGGCCGAAAGGGGAATTCATCAAATGACGAAAAAAGCAAAGAGCCTGATCATTGGGCTTTCCGGCGGTCTCACCACGTTTTTCGCCGCGGTCGGCGTGATCGGCGCGTTTGTGTTCATTGTAAAAAAGGCCGGCGCTCTGCTGAAAATCATCAAATAAAATACGATAACCAACCCAAAACGGCTGCCGTGCACTGAAAAGTACACGGCAGCCGCTGCATTTCAGGGGGGATGAGAACAGCAAAAAGGAGAGCTTTCGCCCTCCTCATGGTTTTATGCTAAAACAAATCGCTGTGGGAACCGGTTCTGGTAAGATAAAGCACCAATTCTTTTTCCATGATCTCATAAATCAAAAGCCAATCCGGGGCAATATGGCATTCGCGGCAACCTGAGTAATCACCGATCAGTGCGTGATCCCTATACTTTGGCGCCAGCGCCTCTCCGGCTGCAAGCTTTGTTACCACTGTTTCCAGCAGCGCCATATTATAGCCGCGCTTTTTTGCCAGCTTGTAGTCCTTTTTGAATTGGTTTGATAATACGATTTCAAGCATCCGTATCATCCTCTTCGTCTTCTGCGTCCATTGCCTTCATTGCGGCAGCAAACGTGGCAAAGCGTGTATAATTTTCGGGATGCTGCCTGAAAGCTTCAGCTTCACGCATTGCGGCTTCCGTTGTTTCGTTTGGCATCTGAGCGCTCAGCCCCTGCAAATACCCAATGGCATATGCCAGCTTATAGGCGGGTAAACTGTCGATCATGCGGTGTGCCAATTCTCGGTCACTCATGTTTGTTCCCTCCGTTTCATACTCAGTATACAGCATTTGAGAGAAAATATCAATACGTTTTTCAATATGGCGCAATCCGCTTAAGGATGATTCCTGGCAACAGGTTCTGATTACTTCACAGCGCTTTGCTCGTCGAACAGCTCAATGATATACCCGTAGTCCGGCGACGCGGGGAAGTTCTCGAGGAACGCCGGGTCGCGCAGATACAGGGCGAATTCCACCGCCGTTGTTTCATCCCATTGGTTGGTGCGGAGAATGCTGAATTCCCCGTTCACGTCCGAAGCGCGCATGCGTTCGATCTCGCGCATATAGAGCGCCTCCCATTCGTCCCACGTGCGGGAAGTTCCGGCATTGGGATCGATCACCGTGATTTTGACGTAATAATGCACCGTGGGGTCGTTGCCGTATTTTTCGATGGCGGCGGATAGCGCCGGGGAGAGCACGTAGGAGCCTGTGGGCGCGTAATACTTTACGGGTGCATACCCGGGGTAGCTGCGGATGAGCGTGGGCATGGGCGGCGCGGTCTCGCCGGGGCGAAGCATCCACATATTCCCCTGTTCTCCTGCGGGAACGGAATTTGCGGGGGCCTCTTCGGTCGATTCATTTGCCGAGCCCTGCTGCATGGGCGGGTTGATTTCGGAGGCGGGTTCTTCCGAAAAAGGCTCCGCAGCCGGTTCTTCGTTGAAAGGCTCCGTAGGCGGCGCGGAAATATCGTTTGCGTCGGTTTCGGTTTGCTCCGCGGTTGGGGCTGCGCTTTCATTTGCTTCGGTTGCGGCAATCGTGGGTTCCGGTGCGTACGGCGTCACCGTGGGCGGGTTCGCCCCTGCGTGCCAAAGGATCACGCCTGCCCCCACGGCAATGAGCAGCGCGGCGGCCGCGGGCAGCACGCGCCGAACGGGGGCGCGTTTCGGTTTGCCTTCGGCGGCCAGCAGGCGTGCGGTCATGGCGCGTTTCGCGGCTTCATCCATGCCGATGCGCCCGGCGTCTTCTCTGAGTTTTTCGTAATTCATTCCATATTCTCCCTTCTGTAGATCTCTTCCAGCAGCCTTCGGCCCTTTTGCAGGCGCATTTTCACCGCGGACTTCGTTTTGCCGATGATCGGCGCGATCTCGGCCACGGAATAGCCCTCGACGTAGTATAGCGTGAGCACGATGCGAAAGGGCTCCGGCACCTGCCCCAGGGCCTCCAATACCGGGGAGCCGGTTGCTTGCGCTTCGGCGGGCAGGGTCTCGTCCAGTTCCGTTTCGGGGTGGCGCGTTTTCTGCCTTTGCACATCGCGGCAGGCGTTGACCGCCACGCGGATGAGCCACGCTTTTTCGTGCGCCTCGCTTTCAAAGGCGGGCCGCTTTTGCAGCAGCTTCAAAAATACGGTCTGCACCGCGTCCTCGGCGTCCGCCGGGTTTCTGAGCTGCGTCAGGCAGATACGGTAGAGCGTATCCGCGTATCGGTTTACGGTTTCTTCGATCTCATCCGCCGGCCGCGCAGATGACTTTGCCATGCGATCAACTCCTTTCACCTGTAATACGCAGAAAGGGGGAGAAAGGTCAATTTGTTTGTTGTAAAATGGGAAATTGCAGTTTGTCGCTGAGTAAGTGGCCAGTGACCAGTGGCCAGTGACCAGTAATCTGTGACCGAATCAGCTTGCCTTACCAGATGCTGACCACTGACCACTGGCTGCTGGCCACTGGAATTTGTAGGGCGTCGAGCCCTACAAATTCCAATTTGAATTGTCTGCCACCAAAAAAACGCGGTCTCGTGGGAGACCGCGTTTATCGGCAAATAGGGGAGAATTAATACATACCGCCCTGCGCGCCGGCCATAGCGGCGGCGTTTGCGGCAGCGTCGGCTGCGGGATCGGGCTTATCGGTGACCAGCGACTCGGTGGTGAGCACCATGGCGGCCACGGAAGCGGCGTTCTGCAGCGCGGAGCGCGTTACCTTGGTAGGATCGAGGATGCCGGCCTCGGCCATATCCACGTATTCCTCGGTGGCAAAGTTGAAGCCGTAGCCGTTCTTGCCGGAGCGAAGGATGGCGTCGATGATCACGCTGCCCTCCATGCCGGCGTTCGCGGCGATCTGGCGGATGGGCGCCTCGATGGCCTTGAGCACGATGTTGACGCCGGTTTTCTCGTCCGCATTCTCGGTGGTTTCGAGCAGGGCCTTCACGCAGGGAAGGACGTTGAGCAGCGCGATGCCGCCGCCGGGCACGTAGCCCTCTTCCACGGCTGCCTTGGTGGCCGCGAGCGCGTCTTCGATGCGCAGCTTCTTTTCTTTCATTTCGATTTCGGTGGCAGCGCCCACGTGGATCACGGCTACGCCACCGGAGAGCTTCGCAAGGCGTTCCTGCAGCTTCTCTCTGTCGAAATCGGAGGTGGAAACCTCGATCTGGTTCTTGATCTGGGCAACGCGGGACTTGATCTCGGCGGTATCGCCGGAGCCGTCCACGATGATGGTGTTCTCTTTGGTCACCTTCACCTGTTTTGCGCGGCCGAGCTGGCCTACCTGCGCATCCTTGAGCTCAAGGCCCAAATCGCTGGTGATCACTTCGCCGCCGGTGAGGATGGCGATATCCTGCAGCATTTCTTTTCTTCTGTCGCCGAAGCCGGGGGCCTTTACGCAAACGCAGGTAAAGGTGCCGCGCAGACGGTTCACAAGGATGGTGGCAAGGGCTTCGCCTTCCACATCCTCAGCGATGATCACGAGCTTTTTGCCCGCCTGAAGGATCTGCTCGAGCAGGGGCAGGATCTCCTGAATGTTGGAGATTTTCTTATCGGTGATCAGAATATAAGCGTCGTCGATCACGGCTTCCATCTTATCGGTATCGGTCACCATATAGGGGCTGATATAGCCGCGGTCAAACTGCATGCCTTCCACCACGTCGCAGTTGGTTTCGGCGGTTTTGGATTCTTCCACGGTGATCACGCCGTCGGCGGAAACCTTTTCCATGGCCTCGGCGATCAGGGCGCCTACGGTCTCGTCGCCGGAGGATACGGTGGCGATACGGGCGATATCGGCGGAGGAGGATACGGGCTTGGCGTTGGCCTTCAGGCCTGCCACGGCGGCGTCAACGGCCTTCTGGATGCCTCTTTTAACCACCATGGGGTTCGCGCCCGCGGCCACGTTCTTCATGCCCTCGTTCACCAGCGCCTGCGCAAGCAGGGTAGCGGTGGTGGTGCCGTCGCCGGCCACGTCGTTGGTCTTGGTGGCGACTTCCTTCACAAGCTGCGCGCCCATGTTCTCAAAAGCGTCTTCCAGCTCGATCTCTTTTGCGATGGTAACGCCGTCGTTGGTGATCAGGGGAGCGCCGTATTTCTTATCGAGCACCACGTTTCTGCCCTTGGGGCCGAGGGTGATTTTAACCGTATTCGAGAGCTGATCGATACCTCTCTGCAGGGCCTTTCTGGCCTCTTCACCGTAAAGCAACTGTTTTGCCATAATACTTACCTCTTTTCTGATTATTCAACGATCGCAAGAATATCGCTCTGCTTTGCGATCACGTATTCTTCCTGCCCGAGCTTGACTTCGGTGCCGGCGTATTTGTTGAGAATGACCTTATCGCCGACTTTGACTTCCATTTTTACCTCTTTGCCGTCTACGAGTCCGCCGGGGCCGACTTCAAGGATCTCGGCGATCTGGGGCTTTTCTTTGGCGGTGGAAGCAAGAATGATGCCGCCCTTGGTGGTTTCTTCCGCTTCAATGAATTTGAGAACGACTCTGTCGCCCAAAGGTTTGAGTTTCATACTGAAAATCCCTCCTGAGATTAAATTAACATAATTGAGATTAGCACTCACACTTCCTGAGTGCTAACTATATTTTAACCCTTTTTTTGAAAAATGCAATACCTTTTTGAAATTTTTTCCGGTTTTTTTTATCTTTTTTCGTTCGCGGGGGCGCTGCGGGCGGAATTCGGCCCGTCTTTAGCCGATTTTAAACGGATACGGCTCCTCCAGCCGGTCGTAAAGGGCGAAGCAATCCTTCAGCGCTTCATACCGTCCGGAATGCCGCAGCGTGTCGATCTCCTCTCCGCTGAGACTGCGCACGTTGTATTCGCTGACCTCGGCGGGTTCGCGCAGATTCTGGCAGAAGATCCATTTGAGGCAGAACAGCGCCGAAAACGTACGGTTTTCCCGATACGCGGCAAGGGCTTTGAAATAAGAGTGGTAGTTTACCGTGCGGTAGGCGTGCAGATCCCAAAGGCACATGGTATCGAAAAGGCTCGGCAGGGGGCGGTCGTTTTTGAACAGCGGATCGTATACGTAACCGTAAAACGCCTGCAGCAGCGTAACGGCAACCTCCGGGGCAGTATATACAAGGTCAACGATCAGCTGCTTTTGCGGTATCGCCGCAATCAGGCTGAGCTCTGTTCCAAGAAAATGCCCGGCTTTGACGGCGTCTTCATTTGTGACGCAAACGCGCAGATCATAGGCTGTTTTATCTGTGCCGAAGTGGTGGGTGTGCCCGTTTTGTATTTCGATATAGGAGGCGCGTTTTTCCCTTTCAACGGTAACGCACAGGCCCATTTCTTCGTTCAGCGGCTTATAAAAACCGTGCGGCAGCTTTTGAAAGCCCTCTTGCTTCAGCGCCGCGCCGAGCATGGCTGCCACGCTTTTTTTCTCGCTGCCGTTTTTCGGCTTTTTCGCAAAGCAGAGCGTTGTTGTGGCTGCGTCGTCGGCTTCCCAAAACATCATGTTTTCGGTGGGCAAGTCGATGAGGGGCGCGATGGCAAACAGAAATTCCTCGGCGAACGTGTATTCCGCCGTTGCCGCCTGCCGGAACGCCGCCGGATCGCTCACGATCCGGTCCCAAATCGCCGCCTCTTCTTTGCGCGGCGGGGCAGCCGGGTGCGTAACGTCGATATTCAGCGACGCGCTCTCGCCGCTTG
>CAMVBR010000125.1 GCA_947165755.1 uncultured Clostridia bacterium | reverse complement strand
ACCCTTTCGGGCTACCCGGTTGTTTTTTTTGTCTGTCTTAACGCGACAGCCCCTTCATAAGCGTTCTGATCTCAGGCAGATTCTTTTTCTGCGGATATCCCGTATTTATATAGGTATTCGGGGGCGATATCGATTTCACCGTCCTGCCATACGGTGACACCGTAATCAACGTATACACCGTTAAACACGGCAACGTCCGTTAACGGCCGAAAAGCAGGTGAAGAAAGCAGAGGCTTGAAATCGAAGAGCTTCACCTCACCCGTACTGAACCTGACCCACAATACATGATCGGGCAGCGGACGAACACCGGAAACGAGAATCGGCTTTTCTTTTTCACCGGCATAAGCAATTCCATTTTCGATATACATGGTATCACCTCATCTTAGGGGTTTGTGATGCTGGTCGTTATCGGAATAAATCATTTTGATAACGATGTTATAAAATCTGGATAATTCCGGCAACGTGGATCGCCTCCGTTCGGAATGTGTTTTTCTGTGATTATTATATCCAAAAACTTCTTTTTCTGTCAATCTTGTTCCGAATGGAAACTCCGTAGAACATCGCCTACCCGGAATTAATCGATACTTCCCGTTTGCATCACCCGCCGATCCGTTTTTCCCGCACCAATGACGCCGCCCAAAGGATCAGTTCCTCCGCCGTTGGGGCTGCGCCTGCAAAGTGAAACCGATTCCAAGTTATATGTATTTCTGACAGCAATATCATTATACTCGGAATCCACGTCGAAAAATGCCGCATTAGGTCTCTGAAAGAAAAAAAATATCCCTACGCCCCTTTTCAGGGTGTAGGGTGTGTATTGCCGTCATTTTCCGGCGGATTCATCGATCATCACGTCGATCACGCGAAGAATACGTCGCTGTTCGTCAACGGGAAGCGAAAGCAGCTTCTTTGATATCAGCCCGCTCTCCTGCCCGGTCGCAACGTCGAGCACGTCAGACAGCAGCAGATTCGCATCGCATTGAAGCGCATTCGAAATCGCCACAAACGTATTCAGCTTCGGCATTTTGAAACCGCACTCTATATTGCTGATATATTTGGTAGACAAATCTACCATTTGTGAAAACTCAGACTGTGTAAGGCCACGCTGTTTCCTTACTTCCTGAATCCTTTTTCCTACTTTCCGGGCGTCCACAGGCATCCTCCTAAAAGGCAGTAATCTTACTAAAAGTAAGTATATCCTTAAGGCAACCCGCAATAAACACACTGTTTGCTATATGTATTTCTTATTGTAATACCATACCATTTTTTTTATAACCTTGCCTTGTTTCATTCCCAACATCATCAAGAACGGCACGAACGGCGAACGGCGAAATTTCTTTCCACGATTTTCTCTTGACGCGCCGCCGCAGGTTGTGGTAATATAAAAAATGGATTTATATATACGTAAGGAGGAATGCGCATGGATTTCAAAGAGAGCGGCTTTATGTACGCCATCGCCGCCTTCGTGATCGCCTTTGTGGTCGCAGAATCCGTATTCTTTATTGTGAAGGCGTGGAAGCGCGGCAGGGAGCTGGGCATTTCCAAGGAAACGCTGAAAAACACCGTGTTTTCCAGCATCGTGTTCACAATCGCCCCGGCGCTCTCCATATTGACCACCGTGATCGTGCTCGCGGGGGCGCTCGGCATCGTGCTGCCGTGGATCCGCCTGAGCGTGATCGGCAACCTCGCCTACGAGACCGTGGCGAGCGAAACCATGCTCAACGTTTTCGGCTCCACCCTCTCCACCGAAATCACCGACCCGGCCCAGTTCGGCGCCGTGGCGTGGGTAATGACCATCGGCACCTCCTTCGCGCTGGTACTTACGCCGCTGATGTGCAAAACCATTCAGATGAAGGTGGGCAAGGCGGTACATAAAAGCGAAAAATCGAGCAAGGCAGCGGACGTGATCTCGGCCGCGGCGTTCATCGGCATCATTGCCGCCTTTATCGCAAGGGCCATCTACGGCAAAACGCCGGACGGCGTCGGCGACGCGGGCTTTATGAGCATCGTAACGCTGGTGACCGCCATCGTGGTGAGCCTTGCGCTTGAATTCCTGTGCGACAGGTTCAACCTGAAAAAGCTGCAGCCCTTCGCCATGCCGCTGAGCATGTTCGCCGCCATGGGCATGGCCGTACTCCTCAATCAGGTGCTGCCCGCGCAGGTGGCGCAGTTCACCTGGTGGGGATGACGAGACGTCAGCAGTCAGAAGTCAGAAGTCAGACGCGCCTGCGGCGCGAGTTGCAAGCGGCAAGCTGCAAGAATTTATACGCATTCCATTCCGAATTATATGATCCGGAGGCAATATGAAAAAAGAAAGAAACTCTTCCAATACGTTATCTCCGTATATGAACAGCGTCCACACCTGGGGGCGGATCTGGAGCGTCGGCGCGCTGCTGGCGCTGCTGAGTGTGCCCACCTTTATCTGCGTAAAGCTCGGCGTATGGCCCGAGGGCGCCATGGTGATGAAGGCGCTGGCCAAGGTAATACCCATCTATTGGGGCACCGCCGTGGTGGAGGTGATCACCTATACCCCCATGCTTGGCGCGGGCGGCACCTACCTCGGATTTGTTACCGGCAACATCACAAACCTCAAGCTGCCCTGCGGCCTGAACGCCATGGAAAACGCCGGGGTGAAGGCCAACAGCGAAGAGGGCGAAGTGATCTCCACCATTTCCATCGGCGCATCCGCCATCACCACCACGGTGATCATTGCGGCGGGCGTGCTGCTGTTCGCCCCGTTTTTGGGAAAGCTCACCGACCCGCAGAGCGTGATGGCCCCGGCCTTCACCTATATTCTGCCCGCGCTGTTCGGCGCGCTGGGGGCGGGGTACTTCCGCAAGCACTGGAAGATTTCCGTCTTTCCCATTCTCGTCGGCGTTGCGGTGTTGCTGTTCGCGCCCACGCTCGCGGTGGGCACGCTGATCTTCGTTACCATCGTGGCGGCCATCGGCGGCGCGCTGGTCATGCTCAAGCTAAAGCTCGTTTGATATAAAGGAGAAAGATACCATGAAACAAAATCTCATGAAACGCACTGTAAGCGTCCTGCTCTGTCTCGCCCTGCTTCTCGGCGCCGCCATACCCGCCCTTGCCGCGGTGAAGGTGGTCCCCGCGGAGGAAAAGGAAGCGTGGGTCGCGTATTTCAACGATTCTGTGAACCCGATCAAAACCGATACGCCCCGCGCCAAGGTGAAATTCAACAACTTCGTGCCCGACGATGGTCTTACCATGAGCAGCGACGAGGGCGCAGAACCCGTAGACGCGGAGCTGAGGAAATATCTCATCCCGATGCTGGAGGGTATGTTCAACACCCGCTCCAGCACGTCCCGCGCGTTTATTCAAACCATGCTCGGCACCGGCGGCAACGCCTCGGAAACGCTGGAACTGCACCGCACGCAACTGCGCGATAAGTCGATCCCTGTTTACGGCGAGCCCTACGTGAGCGCCCTGACCGCGGCCGACGATTTCGATATCGTGCTGGATATCGCGGACGGCAAAAAGACCCCCGATCAAATGGCCATCGTCTTCCAGAACTGCACGCTGGAGGAGGCCCGCGCCTCCTCGATCGGCAAGGCGTTTTACCTGCCCTCCGGCGCGCTCAACCCCATGATCGTAACAGGCGAACGCTCAAAGTATGCCGCCCGGCTCGATAAGGCCCAGCTCGGCGATTTCAGCATCAAAGACGCCCGTCTCGTTGCGAAATACGACAGGAACGGCGCTCTTACCTATTACGGCTCCACCATAAAATACAGCTTTTCCATTTCCTTCACCGACTGCATGAACCTGCTCTCCGCCATTCTCGGCTACGATTTCTATCAGGCGACCCTCAACGCCGTCAACGTGATCCTCACCAACCTGAACCGTGAAAACGTGACGCCCGAAAGCGTGCTCGGCGAGCGCAAGATCTTCGTTACCTACTGCAGTACGGTGGAGATCACCGATATCGATTTCTCGCCCCGGTATTTCGGCGATATCGACGACGACGGCCGTGTGACCACCTCCGACGCCCGCGCCGCCCTGCGCCACGCGATCGGTTTGGATCTGATTTCTTCTTCGGACGACCAGATCTTTACCGACGTGGATTTTGACGGCAATATCACCACAGCCGACGCCCGTTTGATCCTGCGTATGGCCATCAGCCGGGATCCGCTCTTTACCGAAGTGCCCGAGGGCAAAAAGATACAGATCGTACAGATCGAGGAGGAGCCCGAAACGCCTGAGCTGCCCGCGCCCGAGGACGGCGACGAAAGCATCTGGTTCGACGATTTCGACCCCATCCTGAAGCTCTCCGATATCGTGGAAGCCGTGTTCAACTACATCGGCATCGTAGAAGACGCCGAGGGCCAGACGCAGGATTACATTTCCCAATTCATCGATGCCATCCGCAACGCCGTTCAGGACGAAAACGAAAACAAACCGTAATTCTTACCGTATTCCACAGCCTGCCGCTTTTCAGCGGCAGGTTTTTTCTGCCCGTCTGCTGCGAGCAGCAGCACCGCCGAAGCGGGATGCTTCGGCGGTGTTCAAATTTCAGTTTGTCGGGCTCTTTCCCTTGGCGATATGTTGCTACGCAACGCGATATAATTTGCTGCGCAAATTGCGATATATTCCGCTTCGCAGAATGCGATATGATATGGATCCTGCATTTATCACGTGCCGCAGGCACATATCGCGCCGAAGGTATATCGCACTTTTGCATATCTCGCCTTCGGCGAGGATGCAAAAGCATATCGCGGATCCGCAGGATCCATATCGCTGTCGCGCCTGCGGCGCGACAAACTGCAATTCACCTCGTCACCTTCACCGCTCCGGTCCACACGTCGGCGTAGGAAAACGTATAGTATTTCGGGAAGGGCGCGGTGAGGTCCTTCACGCGGAACAGGTTTTCGTACACACCCACGATCTGTACCGGCAGGTCGGTCAGCTCCAGCTTGGGGCGGTTCTGCCGCACGGTGATACGCACCTGCGGGGTGGTATTGAACAGGATCGTTATCTCTTTACGGATGCACTCCGTGTTGTCGTTCATGCGTTTTCTCCTTTCCCGGCGGGGGCGTTCAGCGATTTATAGGTAAGAACGATCAGCACGGCGGCGATGATGAAGGTCAGAAGATCGGATACCGGCATGCTCCATAATACGCCGTCCAGCCCGAAAAACAGGGGCAGCAGCAGGGCGAAGCCCACGCCGAACACGATCTCGCGCACCATGGAGAGCGCCATGGACTGCACCGCTTTGCCCATGGCCTGCAAAAAGATGAAGCAGGCCTTGTTCACACAGGCAAGCACCATCATGCAAAGATAAATACGGAAAGCCCTGAGCGCGAATTCGGTATAATAGGCGCTTTCGTTCGCCGCGCCGAAAATGCGGATGAGCCCGCCGGGGAAGGCCTCCACGATGATGAGTGCCGCCGCGCCCACGGCGGCCTCCGCCAGCAGCAGCCGCGTAAACAGCGATTTCACCCGCGCCTTGTTTTCCGCGCCCATATTGAAGCCCACCACCGGGATGCACCCGGCGGCCATGCCCACTACGATCGAGATCACGATCTGGAAGAACTTCATTACGATGCCCACCACCGCCATGGGGATCTGGGCGTATGCGGCCTGCCCGAAGACAGGATCCAGCGCGCCGTATTTGCGGATCATATTATTGATGGCTGCCATAGCCGCCACAAGCGAGATCTGCGAAAGCAGGCTGGTGACGCCCAGCGCCAGCGTGCGGCCGCATACGACCCCGTTCAGCACGAGATCCGCTTTGGAGGGACGCGCCAGCTTCATATGCGCAAGGTACCATATCGCCAGCACAGCCGTAACTGCCTGCCCCAGCACCGTAGCCACCGCCGCGCCCATCATACCCCGGCGGAACACGAAAATGAATACCGGGTCCAGCACGATATTCACCGCAGCCCCGGCCAAGGTGGACGCCATGGCAAAGCGGGGGCTGCCGTCCGCCCGGATCACCGGGTTCATGGCCTGCCCGAACACATAGAAGGGCACGCCCAGGGCGATCCAAAAGAAATACTCCTTAGAGAGCGCGAAGGTCTGTTCATTCACCGTGCCGCCGAACAGGGTGATGATGGGGTCGCTGAAAATAAGGTACACGGCGGTGAGCACGGCGGCGGAAAGCACCGTCATGGTGACGGCGTTGCCCACGCTCTTTTTCGCCCGATCGGGTTCGTTTTTGCCGAGGCTCAGGCTTACGAAGGCGCAGGCGCCGTCGCCGATCATCACCGCCACGGCCAGGGCGATCACCGTTAAGGGGAACACCACCGTATTGGCGGCGTTGCCGTAGGAACCGAGGTAATCGGCGTTTGCTATAAAGATCTGATCCACGATGTTGTAAAGAGCCCCCACCAAGAGGGAAATAATGCACGGGACGGCGTATTTGCGCATCACTCTGCCCACGGGCGCCGCCCCCAAAAACTGTTTTACGTTGTCTTCCAAAAGAATGCTCCTTTCAAAATAAAAAACGCGCAGCAAAATCAGCCGGTTTTACGCTTTTTTTGCCACACGCTTGTTATTTTGTTTTATTCTGTTGTAAGGGCCCATGCCCTGTGTTTTTATTATATTCCTTTTTTCTTCAAAAAACAATCCGCGTTTTCCACAAAAAAGGAGTAGGTTATAGGCATGCGCAGGTTGCACAAATTTCAGTTTATCGCGCTGACAGCGCGAAGCTGCAAGCTACAAGCTGCAAGC
>CAMVBR010000124.1 GCA_947165755.1 uncultured Clostridia bacterium | reverse complement strand
GCGCGCTTGCCTGCGCCGCCGCAGCGGACAGGGAAGTTTATCTCCTTTGCGAAAAGCCGCTGACCGGGTTTTATGAGAAGCTCGGGTTCGCAGTGGTTGGAAGGGATTCGGAGTAAATTTCGGTTTGTCACTGAGTAAGTGACCAGTGGCCAGTGACCAGCGATCGGTGCCCGGATTAGCCTGCCTTAACAGATGCTGACCACTGACCACTGGCTTCTGGCCACTGGAATTTGTAGGGCGTCAATCCCTACAAATTCCCCTTTAACGAAAGGAACATATATGATCTGTACCCTTTGCCCCCGGCGTTGCGGGGCGGACCGTGATATCGCCGTCGGCTTTTGCGGCATGGGAAACACCCTCACCGCCGCAAGGGCCGGGCTGCATTTTTGGGAGGAGCCCTGCATCTCCGGCTTCGGCGGCGCGGGGGCGATCTTCTTTTCCGGCTGCAATCTGGGCTGCGTCTACTGCCAGAACCGGGAGATCAGCCGCGGCCAAAAGGGCAAGCCCATCACCGTGCGGCGGCTCACGGAGATCTTCGACGAGCTGGTGTACGCGGGCGCGGACACGATCGATCTCGTTACCCCCACCCATTTCGCCCCTTTGGTGGCCGAGGCGCTGCGGCTGCGTAAGCCCCCGGTGCCCGTGGTGTATAACTGCGGCGGCTACGAGAGCGTGGAAACGCTGAAACTGCTGGAGGGGCTGGTGGATATCTACCTGCCCGATTACAAATACGCCCACGCGCCGCTGGCAAAGCGCCTTTCCGCCGCCCCCGATTACCCAGAAACGGCGCTGGCCGCCGTCAAGGAGATGCACCGCCAGACCGGGGACTGGGAAATGGATGAGGACGGCATTCTGCGGCGCGGCGTGCTGGTGCGCCACCTTGTGCTGCCCGGCTATATCGAAAATTCGCTGGACTGCATCGATATTTTAACGAATACGTTCACCGAGCGGAATATCCTGCTCAGCGTGATGAGCCAGTATACCCCGCCCAAGTCGCCCCTGCCCGATCCCAACCTCAACCGCCGCCTCACCGAGGCGGAATACGCCCGCGTCACCGATTACCTCTACCTGCTGGGCCTTGAAAACGTGTACCTGCAGGAGCTCTCCTCCGCCAAGGAGGAGTATACGCCGGAATTTGACGGAAGCGGGGTGTGACGGCTGCGCTTTGCGCGCAGCCGCGATATGGATCCTGCGGATCCGCGATATACCTGCGGTGCGATATGTGCCTGCGGCACGTGAAAGTTACAGGATCCATATCATATCGCATTGCGAAGCAATATATCGCACGAAGTATATCGCGCTGCGCAGCAGCATATCGCAAAGTTCCGATTTTTGTTTGATTTCATTCCTCATTCCTCATTCCTCATTTCCCGAAGCCCATGCCCATCCCCTACACCTCCATGAACGAATACTGCCGCCGGGCTTACGGCAAAAAGCTCTACAAGCTCTCGCTGGACGGCGGCTTCACCTGCCCCACCCGGGACGGGACTTTGGGCGTGCGCGGCTGCACGTTCTGCTCGGCGGCCGGGAGCGGCGAATTTACCGGCCGGGGCGCGGATCTCAACGAACAAATTGCGGACGCCAAACGCCGCGTGGCGGCGAAATGCAGGGGCGACGTTGGCTATATCGCCTATTTTCAGAGCTTTACCGGCACCTATGCCCCCGCCGATCGCCTGAAAAGCGTATACCAGCCCGTGATCGCCCGGCCCGATATCGACGTGCTGAGCATCGCCACCCGGCCGGACTGCCTGCCGGAGGATACCCTCGCGCTGCTCTCGGCGCTGAACAAAATCAAGCCCGTGTGGGTGGAGCTGGGCCTGCAGACTTCAAAGCCCGAAAGCGTAAGCTATATCCGCAGGGGCTACGAAAACGCGGTGTATACCGACGCCGTGCGGGCGCTGAGGGAACGCGGGATCTACGTGATCACCCATATCATTCTCGGCCTGCCCGGGGAAACACCGGACGACATGGAGGAAACCCTTCGCTTCGCCCTTGCCGCCGGGACCGACGGCGTGAAATTCCAGCTATTGCACGTGCTCGAGGGCACCGACCTTGCCGCCGACTGGCGCGCGGGCAGCTTCGATACGCTCTCGCTGGAGGAATACGTCGATATCCTCGCGCGGCTGCTTAAAATTTTGCCCCCCGAGGTGGCCGTGCACCGCCTCACCGGCGACGGCAGCAAAAAAGACCTTCTCTCTCCGCTTTGGAGCGCGGAGAAAAAGAAGGTCCTGAATGCGATCAGGGAGAGGCTTGGAAGATGTGGGCAAGCTGAAGCTTCAAGCTTAGGAGCTACAAGCTACAAGCAAGATTGATTGTGTAGAAAAATGTTGGTATCAGAACAACATCCGCACATTTCTAATTTGCTTGCAGCTTGCAGCTTGTAGCTTGCAGCTTTTCGCTACTCCATTACATGCATATTCCTGAGCTCCGGGTCCTGAATGCCCCGCAGGATCTCGTAGGCGTGGGGCTCTAAAAATTCCGACGGGTAATCCGATAAGCCCTGTATTTTGAATACCTCGATCATCTTTGCCGCGGCCGTTTCCACAACGGACGCGGTTTTTTCATGCAGCGGGTCGCCGAGGGCGGCCTCCACCGCCGCGATCTGGTCGCCCAATACGGGCAGCGACCGCCCGGCTTTGAACACCCACTTATAAAAGGGCGCGTATTTGCGGTTCAGCAGAAAGGCCGCCCCGGCGTAGTTTTCGGCAAAGCGCGAAAGCGCCAGCACGGCAGCGCCCCGCTCCCCGTGGGCAAGGGCGCGGGCATAGTTATACTGCCCCGCCTGCGCGGCAAACACCGCGTATTTCGCCAGCTTTTTTCTTCTTACGTCCTCGGGCATGGCGGCAAGGGCGTTCCTGATTTCGGTAACGCGCCCCGCCCCGTCGTAAAACACTTTGCCGTTCACGGCGGCGGCCAAGAGATGATCGGGCACGGAAAGCCACTGCAGGTTCGTTTGCGGCGCGGCGGCAAAGCCGGTGAGCCCCGCGAAAAAGGCGCCGATCTCCCTTACCCCGTGGCGGGCGGTTTCGTAAACGCTCTTGCCCACGGTGGGCACGCCCTCGAAGGTCTCGGGCAGACGGTCGTAGGCGCGGGAAAGGCTGAATTCGTATTTTTTGTAGTCCTCGGGGGTGAGCCAAAGGAAAAAACCGGGGTCGAAATCGTGATCCCGGGAGACGTCGTCGTCAAAGCCGAAGTTTTCGCTGCCCGGCCCGCATACCCCGGCGGCAACGCGGGGGTAAAGCGCGGGAAATTCGCTTTGCAGCATCGGCTCGCCGTAGGTTTTGTAGTATGCGTAAGATAGCTCAATGCCCTGCATAGTAGGCCTCCGCCCGTTCGGTGAGTGTTTTCGCCGCGTCAAGCGCCCCCAGCTCTTTGGCGGCAGCGGCGCATTTGCGGCAGGTGTAGTAATAGTAGGAGGTGCGTTGTTCTTCGGGGATCTCAAGCACCCGCGCGCCCAGCATGGCGTGGGGGATCGCCTCGCTTTCGCGGCCCGGCCAGCGGGCGTAGAGCCCCGCCAGATTAAAGTAGGTTACGGCGGTATCGCATACGTCGCCGTGCCGCTGCAAGATCTGCAGGGCGCGGGTGTAGTAGTATTCCGCCTTGGGGTAGCCCCCGGGCGTGAGATAGACGGAGGCGCGGTTATTGAACAGCCCCGCGAATTCCTTGGACCCGGCGGGGTAATAGCGGCCGAAGAGGGCCTCCGCCCGGTCGTAGAGCAGGGCCGCGCCCTCGTCCAGCCCCGCGTTTTTGTATACGGTGGCGGCGTTGAGCGCGATCATGGCGGCGGGGCGGGAATTGGCCATATCCTCGGTATCGAGCAGGGTGAGGGCGGCGTCCGCCGCTTCCACGGCGGCGATCTGGTCGCCGTACTGCCTCTCGAAGCCCATGATCTCGTTATAGATCGATATGGCCGAGAGCACGTCCCCCGCGCTCAGGTATTTGTGCAGGCTCTCATACAGATACGCCTTGGCGTCTGTGAATTTCTCCCCCGCGAAAAATTCGTCCAGCCGGGCGATGACGGCGGAAACAGGTTCGTTCATAAGTACTCCGTAAGTAATAATAGTTGCAAGTGGCAAGTTGCAAGAAAAGTTGCAAGTTGCAAGAAAAGTTACAAGAGCGCAGAGAATTGCGCGAACGGCTGACTTCTGACCACTGACCACTGGCCACTGACCACTGACCACTGACCACTGACTACTGACTACTGACTACTAAATCACCCATTCGGCCACGTTCATATACAGTCGGTCCTCGGTGGCGGTCACGCCGCTTTTGATGCTGCGGGAATAGCAGAACTGCCCGTTGCGGTACACGAGCGGTATGAAGGGCAGCGAATCGTCGAAGGCGGCCAGAAACGCGCCCAGCTCCGTTTGCCCCGCCCGGTACTGCCGGTAGGTATCGACCACGGTGAGCGCAGTAAAATCAATGCCCCGGGCTGCCGCGCCGCCGGGCGTGAAGAAGGGCCACAGGTCCATGTTTTTGGTCAGCTTGATCTCGGCAAGGTAAAAATCGTATTCCCCCGCCTGCAGCGCGGCCTGAAAGCCCCGGGCGGAGAGCTCGTTCACCGTGATCTCCATATTCACCTGGGCGAGCTGCTCGGCAAGCTGCTGCGCCGCGGCGCGCAGAAAGGCGTTGGTGTTTTCCACGAGCAGCGTGTAGTGCAGCGTTTCGCCCTCGCTGCCCGCCTGCAGAGCGGATAAAACGGCGTCCGCCGCGTTCACGTCCGCCTCGTATTTGGCGTTCACGGGGTCGGGCACGTCCGCAAGGGCGTCCCACGAGGAATTCACCGGGAACACCGCGGCGCGGGCATGGCTCACGAAGGCGTTTTCGGCCAGCGCCACGCGGGAGATCGCCAGCGAAACGGCCTTGCGCAGGTCGGCCATGCCCAGCATGGGGGATTCGGCGTTCACGCCGAGAAACACGAGGTTGTTGAGATAGATCTCGTTCACGCCCGAATAGCTGCGCTTGGCGGAGCCGTCCGCCAGATCGGTAAAGAAGCAGTCCACCGCGCCGGTGTTCAGCAGGTGCATCAGCGTGGAGGAGGTGTTCACGTCCCTGAGCCGCACGGTGCCGATGGCGGGAATGCCCCCGGCGTGGCGCAGGTTGTAGGTGAGGTAAAGGCGCAGCTCGTCGCGCTCGTAGCGGTAGCAGCCGCAGCCCACAGGGATATCCTCGGCGGTTTCGGCGGTGCCCGTTTTTACCACCGGGAAGGTGAGCAGGTTCACCGCGTTCACGTCGGGGCTTTCCAGCGCAAAGGAAACGGAATAGCTGCCGTCCGCCTCGCAATCGGTGATATTCTGCAGCGATTCGGCGTAGAGCGGGCTTTCCTTGGCCTTCAGAAACGAATAGACCACGTCCGCAGAGGTCAGGGGCGAAGCGTCCGAAAACACGAGGGAATCGGCCAGCGTCACCTTCACCGTCTGCTCCACGGCGGCGTATTCCTTGGCAAGGCACGCCACGGGCATAAAGCCCCCGTCCAGATAAAAGAGCCCGTCGTAAGCCAGCGAGATCAGCGAAAAGTTGATCAGCGTTTCGGTGAAGAAGGGGTTCAGCGAATCCAGCTCCGTATAGGGCACGGTGATGCTGCCCTCGGGCAGGGGCGCTTCGGTGGTGGCCTCGGGCGCGGCGGTGGTCTCCTCCGTCACGGGCCCCCTCCGGCAGGCGCAGAAAAGCAGCAGCGCCGCCAGCAAAAGGCAGACGCCCGCGCGTATTTTATTACGATAAAAGAAAGCGTTCAATGCTTATGGCCCTCCCGGTGGCGTTATCGATCTCGGCAAGCACGCAGGAAAGGGAGCTCTCCCCTTCCGCCTGCTGGAACCGCACCGGCAGCCCGGTGCGCATTTTTTCGGTGGCGGTTTCAATTGTCACGCCCAATACGGAGTGCTTTGGCCCGGTCATGCCCGCATCCGTGATGTAGGCCGTGCCCTTCGGCAGGATCTGCTCGTCCGCGGTGGCCACGTGGGTGTGGGTGCCGAATACGGCGCTCACGCGGCCGTCCAAATAAAAGCCCATGGCGCGTTTTTCGCTGGTGGCCTCGGCGTGAAAATCGACGAGGGCGCATTTTACCCCGGCGGCGTCAAACGCCGAAACGATGTTGTCCGCCGCGTCGAAGGGGTTTTCGCAGTAGTCCATGTCTACCGCGCCCATCAGGTTGGCCACGCCCAGCCTGAGGCCCCGCTTTTCGAGCACGGCAAGGCCCCGGCCCGGCGCGGCGCGGTGCAGGTTATAGGGGCGCAGCAGCAGGCTGCGCGCATCCTCCAGCACGCGGTAGATCTCGGGCCGCCGCAGCGAGTGGTTGCCGCCGGTGATCACATCCGCCCCAGAAGTGAGCAGGTGCTCGCAGGACTGGGGCGTGACGCCGTTGCCCTTGGCGCTGTTTTCGCCGTTGACAACGCAGAAATCCACGCCCTGCAGCCGTTTGAAGCTGGGCAATACTTTTCTTACGAGCGCGCAGCCGGATTCGCCGACCACGTCGCCGATGAACAGAATTCGCATGGGTGGGGTACCTCCTGAGAGTTGGGGGACAAATTGCAGTTTGTCGCGCTTATGGCACGAAGCTGCAAGCTACAAGCTGCAAGCTGCAAGCTGCAAGCAAATTAGAAATGTGCGGATGTTGTTCTGATACCAACACTTTTCTGCAAAAACAATCTTGCTTGTAGCTTGAAGCTCCTCAGCTTGCAGCTGCAGTTTGTGGGGCATCGAGCCCCACAAACTGCAAT
>CAMVBR010000123.1 GCA_947165755.1 uncultured Clostridia bacterium | reverse complement strand
AGGCGGTGCTCCCACACCCGCTGGAACCAGTTGGGCGTGATGGCCTTCAGCTCCTCGGTTTCCAGCGCCGGATGCAGGAAGGTTTCGGTGACGCCGTCGGGAATAGAGGTCCACTGCCGCAATATCTCTTTGCGGTAGTTTTCATACCCGCCCTCGGAGAGCTCACGCGTCCAATCGGGGAACAGCAGGTAATCGGGCAGCGTGACCTTATATCTTTTTGCGAGCGCCGACGTGACCAGCCCCGAGAGCTTATACACGGGCCACGGCGTGCCGCGCGGCGCCATGCTTTTATCGGTTTTGGTGTAAAGGCGGTAGGCGTAGCCCTTTTCGCCGCAGTAGCGCAGAATGAGCGTGAGCAGGCCGAGGCGGCCGGTGCGGTTGCCGTAGAGGGTGCCCATGTGGTTATCGAGATGCGAGGGCGTCATGCCGTAGGAGAGCGCCATGAGCACCTGCGCGTCCACCTCGGCGCGCACCTCTTTGAGGTTCACGTTGCGCTCCACCTCCTCGGTGCTGCTCCACATAAAGCCCGCCGGGTCCCGCAGAGAGGGGCCGTCCGTAAGCGGCGCCCAGCGGTAGGTTTGCCACTCGCTGGTGAGGGTGAGGTGCACGCCGACGGCGTACTGCGGGTTGGCGGCGGCGAACCGGGCGGCGCGTTCGTGCGCCGGGCAGGGGAACATGATGGTGGAGGAAAAGAGCCTGCCGCTTTCAAACAGGCCGATCACCGCGTCGTTGGCGGCCTCGCACATGCCGAAATCATCGGCGTTGACGATGAGATATCTTGCCATGCGCCGTTGCTCCTTTGCAGTAATTTTCTTTTTCTATTATAGCAGGATAAAATTCCCGTGTCAATGCGTTTGCAGCGCCGCGCCGTTTTTCGCAGGAAGGGCAACCGCTTCGCCGCAAAGGGCCCGGCGGGCGGCCGCCCTGCGGGTGTTGACAAAAAACGCGCAATATGATATATTTTCTTTCAAGGTTCATGCGCTTGAACCTTTATTGCTGTATGCCCTTTTCCGCGGCGCGTTTTTTTGATAACAACGCGGTGTTGCGGGTATCATAAGAAATGCGAGGATGATCATTACATGGGTTGGAAGAAAACCGTAAAAAAAGTACTGAACAAATTCGGTATTTATCCGAACAGAAAAAAAGCCGTAAAGGAGCCGCTGCTGACAAAAGAGGAGCTGCGGGATCTTCAGGACGCGAAGCGCCTGGTGGGCGACGCGGACCGGGACCACGTATGGGCTTTTATTTCGGGCCAATACAGCCAGGATTTTCGCGGCAACCCGAAGTATATGTTCGTTTACCTGAACAAATACCGCCCCGATATCAAGCCCTATTGGGTATGCAGCGATCCGGAGACCATTGCGCAGGTGCGCGCGCTGGGCTTTCACGGGTATCAGCTGCAGACGCCGGCGGCGCAGTATATCATCAACCGCACGGGCGTGCTGGTGGCGGAGCAGGTCAAATACTCGATGCCCGAGGGCTTTCACGACATCAAATACATTAACCTCTGGCACGGCGTGGGCTTCAAGCACGTGGAGCGCACCCTGTTTCAGGGCGATATCGCCACGGTGCTGGCCAGAAAATACGTGGAGCGCGGCACCTTCTACCGCGACCACCAGTTGGTGAACGCCTCATGCCCCTTCGTGGAGGAGGCCTACACCAACGACATCGGCGCCGACCCCGATAAATTTTTGCGTACCGGCTACCCCAGATGCCTGTACCAGATGAATTTCGACCCCGTAGTCAGCTTTGACCACGACCTGCGCAAGCGCAAGGGCCTTTCGCCCGACGCGAAGCTGGTGGTATACACCCCCACCTACCGGGCAAAGCTGGGCGGCTCCTTCTCAAAGGCGTTTTCGGATTTTGACCGGCTGTATCGCTTTTGCGAGGAGAACAACATTCTGTTCATCTTCAAGGTCCACCCCAACATGGAAAAGGAAGTGGGCTTTTTGCAGGCGTGGGAGCAGTACGGCGACCGGCCGCACTTCCTGTTTTGGGACAACCGCGACGATTTCTATGAAGTGATGCACATGATGGACCTCGCCATTCTCGATTACTCCAGCATCATTTCGGAAATGGTTGCCATGGGCGTGAAGCACTATATCCGCTATATTTTCGACTACGAAGAATATATGCAGACCGTGGACGTATACGACAACTACTTTGAGATGACCACAGGCGAGATCTGCTACACCTTCGATGAGCTGCTCGAGGCGATGCGTACCTTTGAGCAGCGGGACGAAAGCGCCGAGATCGCCCGGCTGAACGAAGCGCTTTGGAGCTATTCCCACGGCAAGGACGATTTTGAGCGCATCATTCAGGCCGCCATGAATTTCAAGGTGAAAGAGCGCGCGTTCCCCACGCTGTACAGCTTTGATATTTTCGATACGCTGTTTTCCCGCAAGGTGCTGGACCCCACGGGCATTTTCTATTACGTAAAAGAAAAAATGATCGAGGACGGCGGCTTTTCGCCGGCCTTTGCCCAGCGCTACCCCAAGGTGCGCCACACCGCCGAAATGAACGTGCGGGAATACTACGCAAAATCGGTGCAGCTGCGCGGCGACGAACGCGTGGAGATCTCCTTCGACGAGATCTTCGACCGCATCCAAAGCGTTTACGGCCTGACCGACGGGCAGATCGAAAAACTGAAGGCATGGGAGCTGGAGGCGGAGCTGGACAACGTGGTGCCGCTGCCCGAGCAGATCAACAAGGTGAAAGCGCTGCTCTCGAACAACGAAACCGTGGTGCTCATCAGCGATATGTATCTGCCGAAGGATTTCATTCAGAAGCTGCTTTTCAAGGCCGACCCGGTGCTGACCGGCCTGCCCCTGTTCCTTTCCAATGAATACGGCGTGCTGAAGACCTCGCAGATGCTCTACTTTGAGGTATATAAGAGCTTTCAGCCCTATTACGATTTCAAAAAATGGATCCACTACGGCGACAACGACAACGCCGACAAGGTACAGGCCAGAAAATTCGGCATCAAGGCCAGAAAGATACAGAAGGTGGAATTCAACTCCATCCAAAGCCAGCTCGCCCGGAAGCTCGGCACCTACGACGGCTACCTTGTGGCCGCCATGCAGGCGCGGATGTGCAGGGAGCTTTACAGCGACCACGACCAGTTTGTGGCGTCCTTCATCTCGCTGTGCTTCGTGCCCTACTTGGACTGGGTGCTGCGCGACGCCGAACGCCGCGGCTACGAGACCCTGTATTTCATCTCCCGCGACGGCTACCACCTGAAGCGCATCGCCGACGAGATCATCGCCGCCCGCGGGCTGAAATTCAAAACGAAGTTCATTTACGCCTCCCGCCGCACCTGGCGCATCCCCTCGTTCGTACACGAGGTGGACGACAGCTTCTGGGAGGATTACGGCAGCTTCGGCAACATCGCCTCGAAGGACAAGCTGCTGAGCGCCATGGACCTGACGGAAGAGAAATTCCGCGAGCTGTTCCCCTATATCGATATCGACAACATCGATTTCACGAACCGCGCCGAAATGAAGAGCATACGCGAGATCTTCAAGGATTCGGCCGAATACCGCGCCTACCTGCTGGAAACGGCCGCCAAAGAGCGCGTGCTGGTGAACGGCTACTTAAAGCAGGAGATCGACCCGAAGGAGCGCTTTGCCTTTGTGGAATATTACGGCCGCGGCTACACGCAGGACTGCCTTGTGAACCTGTGGCGCGACGTTACCGGAGACGACGAGGCGAAGATCTATTTCTATTACAGCCGTTCCGTACTGCCCTCGGCCAACGGCGCCGTGCGCCATAACTTTACCACCAACGACGCGAAGCAGTATTTTATAGAATCCATTTTTGCGAATATGCCCTACAAGAGCGTGCAGGAATACTACCGCGACGCCGACGGCGTGATCAAGCCCGTGATCGAGCCCATCCCCTGCAACGAATCGCTCTACGATTCCATGAACCGCATTTTGCCGCTGTTCGCCTCGCGCTACGCCGAGCTGGAGCTGCGCTACCCCGAAGAGACGGACGCCATGCTCTACGACTTTTTGTTTATGTATTATACCGAGCACGTGGACGACCCCGCCTTTGCCGCCGAGATCGGCTCGCTGATCGACTCCATCACCCTGTATGGCGACAAGCGTGAGTTCGCGCCCGCCTTTACGCAGGAAACGCTGGATAAATTCGAATCCAAGGAGCTGGCCCGCACCTCGTTGATGGTGACCACGAGCATCTCCATGTCCGTGGCCCGCTCCGAAGAGGCCGTGCGCCGCAGATACTGCGAGATGTACCAGGTGCTGCCCGGCGAGCCCTACGGCAGCGGCCGCCTGCTGAGCGCCGGCGAGATCAAAAAGAGCAAGAAATTCCAATCCAAATACAACAAGCTGGAAAAACGCGCCGACACGTTCAGCCGACTGTATGCCGAGGCGGAGCAGACCACCGAGCTGACCGATACCGTGCTGCTGCTGGCCGACAGCAAGAACCTTGCCGAGGATCAGCTCGACCTGCTGGAGGCCGCGCTGAAGGCGCGCTTGACCATACCGATGGAGACCATACTCATCGGTACGTGCCTGCCGGACGACGACCCCGCGCTTGCGAAAAGGCTCGCCGCGGCGAAGTTCCTCGTGGTGAACCGCCCCATTCCGCTCTTGTGCAAAACCGTGCTGCGCAGCGGCACCGAGGAGATCATGGCGCAGCCCACGCCCTTTACCCTGTTCAACAAGGGCCTGATCCAGGAGATCTCGCTGAAATGGGAAAAGAAATACAAGATGCTGGCCGCCAGAAACGATATTTCCGCCCTGCAGCTGCCCTCGGACGCGCTGGAGGATTTCTACCGCCGCTGCTTCCTGCTGAACAACAACGCCGCCTCCACCCTGCGCGGCAGCTATATGACCGACGTTTACTTCGACGACGCCTTCAAGGCGCAGGCGGAGGAAAAGCTGCGCGCCGTATTCCCGGATGCGGCAAAGAAAAAGCGCATCCTTTATATGCCGAAATGGCGCGTGCGCGACGATTACGATAAATGGATGGATATTCTCGATCTGGAGCTGCTGCAGCAGCTTGCGGGCGACGATTACGTGGTGATAGTAAGGATCAACAAGGGGCAGATCCTTCACGATACCGTGAACGAGCTGAACGTGCCCCACTTCAGCCGGGTGATCGACCAGGATCTTTCGCTGCGCGAGCTGATGGTGACCGCCGACGTGGTGGTGGGCGATTATAACGACACGTTCTTTGAAACGCCCATCCTGCGCAAGCCCGCCTTCGCCACCGATTCCGATTACGAGCGCTTCCTTGAGGGAGGAAACAAATCGTACCACGTAAACCGCTACGAGGAGTACCGCTTCTGCCCCACGATCCGCACGTCTTACGAGCTGGCGGACCGCCTCAGTACGCTCAAGGACTATGATTATACCGCCATGGACGCGTTCCGTGAGAAATATCTTACCGGCTGCGACGGCCGTTCGGCGGAGCGCCTGGCAGACTATATCACCGAAAAAGCATGAACCGGATTATACGAAAATTCATACACGCGGTAAAGGAAGCGCTCGCGGAGCGGCGTTTCCTGCTGACCGTGCTGCGGTTTTTCTTCATCAAAATACCCGTGGGGATCAAGAACGTGTTTTTGCGGCTGCTCACGAAGGCGGATACCGTGCTCGCGCTGCCCTACCTGTATTTTATAAGAAAAACCACAAAGATCGACCCGCGCACCATCGTGCTGATCACCTCGCGCGGGGCTTACGACTGCAACCCGAAGGCCATTTGCGAAGAGATCCGCCGGCAGAACCTGCCCTACGAGCTGATCTGGGTAACGCGGAAGAACAACGGAGAGGGCGAGGCGACGTTCCCGCCCGGGATCAAAACCGTTTACCGCGATTCCTACGAATTCCACAAGGCCTGCGCGAAGGCCGCCGTGATCATAGACAACAGCGTGAACCTTTCCTTCATGCTCTATAAGAAAAAGCCCGGGCAAACGCTGATCGAAACGTGGCACGGCGCCATCGGCATCAAGAAGTTTTCAAAGGACGCCAACCACGACAGGGTATGGGTGCGCAAGGCCGAAAAGCAGGGCGCCGAAACGGATTACTGCCTTTCCAACAGCGCCTTTGAAACGCGGCTGTTCAAAGACACCTTCTGGCCAAACGCCGAGATCCTGCAATACGGCCACGCCCGCAACGACGTGCTCTTTCTGCCGAACGATCGCGCCGCCGCGCTGGAAAACAAAATACGCGCCCAATACGATATTCCCGAAAACAAGCGCATCTGCCTTTACGCCCCCACCTTCAGGGACGATATGGACGATTCGCCCTACCGCATCCCCTACCGCAGGCTGCTGGCCGCGCTGAGCGAGCGCTTCGGCGGCGAATGGGTGATCCTTACCCGCTATCACCTGCTGGCGCGCAAACGCCTTACGAATCTGTCGCTGCCGCCCGAGGTGATCAACGTGAGCGATTACCCCGATATTCAGGAGCTGATGCGCATTACGGACGTGGGCGTCACCGATTATTCGAGCTGGATCTGCGAATACATGCTCACCGGGCGGCCGGGCTTTCTGTTTGCCACCGACGCCGCCGCTTACGTGAAAAACGAGCGCGCGCTGTTTTTCCCGCTGAACAGCATGCCTTTCCCGCTGGCGGAGAACAGCGAACAGCTCATCGATAACATACTGCGGTTCGACGAAAACCGCTTTGCCGCGGACTGCAAAGCGTTTCTTGCCCGCCACGGCAGTGTGGACGACGGCCATGCCGCCGCGCGCGCCGTGGAGAAGATCAAAGAGATCACCGGCCTCGGCGATGCGCAG
>CAMVBR010000122.1 GCA_947165755.1 uncultured Clostridia bacterium | reverse complement strand
GGACGTGAACGTAACGGAAGAAACGAAGGCCGCCTTTTTGCGGGCACTTTGCGACGCCCCGCTTTCGCGCAGGGCCTTCCCGGGCGTGGATGAAACGCTGCTGCACCTGTGGCTCACGCAGCCCAACGGCACGGTGGCGGAGCTGCGGCTCTTCCCGGGCGGCCTCGTGCTCTGCCCCGAAAGCTGGAGCAGCGGCGAAGCGGTGTATGCGCAGCTCGACCCGGACGGGCCTTACGCGGAGATTCTGGCGGCGACGGTGGGCTGAAGTTCCGTCGGCTTTCGTTTCACTCACGGGAGCGTGCGCCTGCGGCGCGGGTGTCCCGTATTGTATCTGTCGCATTCCCGCGAGCGCAGCGAGCGATCTCCCGCGCATACGGTGCGCGATCTCCCCTTCACGCGCGGTGTGAAGTTATTCAACGCAGTTGAATATATCCTGCGCTTTGATCCATTCCACGGCTTCAATCATCAGCTTGCGCTGCAGATCGCCCCGTTCGGCGGCGTTGGGGGTATCGGGGAAGTTGTTTTCCAAAAAGCCGTGGGTGGCCTCGCGGAATTCACGGTAGGCGGCGGGCACACCGGCGGCGTTCAGCTTTTGGGCGTAGAGCTCGCCCTGGGGCAGCAGCGGATCGCCCGCGCCGCAGGTCACGATCACGGCGGGGGCAAGGCCCTTCAGGGCCTCCGGTTGGGCGGCGGCGGGGGAGAGCAGCAGGCTTTCCTTCTCCATCTCGGCGAAGGGGACGCTCCAGCCGTAGGCGCTCACGGCCTTGGCCGCAAAGCCCTTGATGCCGAGATACGCGCCGAAATCAAAGCCGAGGAAATTGAGAAACGGATAGCCTAAAACCTGCCGCGTGAGCTTTACGCCGCGGTTTCGCAGCAGAATGGCCGCCCCTGCGCTGATATGTCCGCCGGCGGAATAGCCCATCAGCGCGGCGCGGGCCGGGTCCAGATGATAGCGCTCCGCGTTGTCGAGGAACCAGCATACCGTATCCGCCACCTGAAGCTGCTGGTAGGGGAAGGGCTTTTCGTCCACCCGCAGGTAGTCGATGTTCACCACAAGGCAGCCGAGGTGGTTGGAAAGGTATTGGGATTGCTCGTCCACGCTCTCGCTGTCGCCGAAGAGCCACGAGCCGCCGTGCACGTTGAAAAGCACCGGCAGCACGGGCAGGCTGCAGTTGACCGGGCGGTAGAGGCGGGTGCGCACGGGCAGTTGCCCCTCGCGGGGCACGAATACCTCCCAGCCGAGGATCGGGCCCTTTTTGTGGTCGCGGGTGCGGATGTGTTTTATGCCCAAATGGGCGGCAAAGGTGAGCAGCTTGTTCATCGTATCCTCCTTATAATGCGCCGAAAACGGCGGAAATATCGTCGTGGATCACAAGATCGGCATAACTGTCGTAGGGCGTGGGGTCGTAGTTCACGATCACGAGCTTTGCCTCGGGCTTTTTGTAGCGCACCAGCCCCGCCGCCGGGTATACCACCAGCGAGCTCCCCACCACGACCAGCAGATCGCACTGCCGTATGGCGCGCACGGCTTGCGAGACCTTGTTATCGTCCAGCATTTCGCCGTAGAAAACGATATCGGGCCTGAGGATGCCGCCGCAGGCGCATTTCGGTACGCCGGGCGCGGTCTTTACGTAGCTTTCGGGGTAGGAAGCGCGGCATTTTACGCAGGAATAAGAGAGTGTGGTGCCGTGCACCTCGATCACGTTTTTGCTGCCTGCCAGCTGATGCAGGCCGTCGATATTCTGCGTGACCACCGTTGCCTTCTCGCCGAGGGCGGCGATTTTTTTGTGTGCCACGTTGGGCTTCGCGTCCCCCACGATCAGAAAATCCTTGTAGTATTTGTAGAAGGTCTCCGGGTCCCTGCGGAAAAAGTCGATGGAGAGCAGCGTTTCGTAGGGCACCGGGCTTTTGCGCTTTTCAAGGCCCTCCTTGCCCCGGAAATCCGAAAGGCCGCTGGCCGTGGAAATGCCCGCCCCGGTGAGAAACACCACCCGCGACGCGGCGGAGAGCAGCGCGGAAAAGTTTTGGGTCTTGTTCATGGGAAGCTCCTTTGTTTCATTTTTAATGAGGAATTAGGAATGAGGAATGAGGAATTATGGATGGACTCCGTCCATACCTTTTTTTAAATGCGGCGACAGCCGCCGCCGAGATTCCTCATTTCTCATTCCTCATTTCTCATTTGAATCTGTTTTTCCTGTATTGTTTTTCCCAAGAACCGTATGCGCCGTTACGCCCGCGATGACCGTGGCGAAGCCCGCGAGGGCCAGCAGGCCGGGCATTTCGCCGGTGACGAGCCACACGGGGATGGGGTTGAAGATGGGCTCCACCGTGAGCAGCAGCGAGGTTTCGGTCTCCTCCAGCAGGGGGCAGCCCCGGGAGAAGAACAGGTTTGCGAGGCCATACTGGAACACGCCCAGCACCAGCACCCAGAAGATCGTTTTGCCCGAAAAATCGAGGTTTTGATCGAAGAAGAAAAACGGGACGCAAACCAGAAAGCTTAATAGGTTGCTCAATATCATGCCGCTGCCCGCGTCCGCCTTTTCGTCGCTGAACGCGATGATCTGCGCCGCGAAGGTGACGCCCGAAAGCAGCCCCAGAATATTGCCCAGCAGATTGCCCGGGGCGAGGTCGTCCGCGAACGAAAGCGCGCACCCGCCGAACACCAGCAGGGTGATGAGCGTCTGCGAAAGCCGGGGCTTTTTCTTTTTGGCGATCACGGTGAACAGAAACACCAGCACCGGCGCGGTATACTGCAGCACGATGGCGGTGGCCGCCGTGGTGAGCTTGATGGCGCTCATATACAGAATGCCGGTGAGGCTTTCCGCCACCGCGCCGAAAAGGGTGCGGCGGTTCACGCGCAGCCTGAGGCTCCTGCGGCCGATGGCCACCACGGCCATGCTTATGGCGCACCGCGCCGCCATAATGCAAAACGGCGACCAGGGGATGGATTTCACGCATACCCCGGCCAAGCCCCACAGCAAAGCGGTGAGAATAATGTATATACGGCCCTTGGTTCGGGAAGAGAGAGAAGACATGATTAATTCGTAATGCGGAAGGATTTTATAAATGAGGAATGAGGAATGAGGAATTATGGCAAAAAATGATATTGGAGTCGGGGAGCGGCGGCGGGCGGGGGCGCCGTCTACAGGAAAGCAGATCAGATATATTCGATCGGCAGGGCGATCAGATTTTCGCGCAGATACAGCTTTTGATCCACAAGGCACAGGATCACGCCCGTGCCTCTTTTTTTATCCGGTATCTTATCCAGCACGGGGTTCGCGGCGCCCATGCTCGCCTTGGGGTTGCCTGTCATTTTGATCTCTACGGGATAGAGCATGCCGTTTTCTTCAATGATCAGATCGATCTCGTTTTCCGAGGACGCACTTTTGTCTTTTCCTCGGTAATAATACACCTGAAATCTGTAGTCCCTGCCCTCGTTAGTGTAGGATTTCAGAATTTCGGACACAACGAACGTTTCAAAAATATTGCCTGCCACGGCTGAATTTTTGAGCGCTTCCGCCGATACCCACCTTGTAAGGTAACAGGCAAGCCCCGTATCGCGGAAATACAGCTTCGGCGTTTTGATGGCTCTTGTGAGCGCGCCGGCGCTGTATGGCTGCAGAATATATACGATGCCCGTGCGCTCCAGAATCGAAAGCCATGCCTTCACCGTAGGCTCGCTCACGCCCACGTCGTTTGCAATGCTCGCGCAGTTCAGCATTTCTCCGGTCCTTGCCGCGGCGGCGGTCAGGAATTTGGTAAAGGTGAGGCTGTCTGCCGAGATCAGCTCGTTGATATCCCGCTCCAGATAGGTGGAAACGTATGAGGCGTAAAAATCCTGCCAATCCCGCGGTACGTCGTACAGCTCCGGGTAAAACCCCCGGTGGATCGTTTCCCACAGGTCCGGATAGGGCCTGCGTTGTTTTTCTCTTTCGCAAAGATATTCTTCCGTAGGAATAAAATGCCTGTTGAACGCAATACCGTTCAGCTCGCGCATGGAAAGGCCGCAAAGCTCGCAAACGGAAACCCTTCCCGCCAGCGATTCGCTCATGCCCTTCATCAGTTCCAGCTTTTGCGAACCGGATAGAATAAACGCACCGCGCTCTTCCGATTCGTCAACCATCAGCTTGATCTCCTCCAGCACGCCGCTTTCTTTCTGCACCTCGTCTATAAACAGCGGGCGCGGGTGATTGAGAAAGAAGAGCTTTGGCTCTTCTCTTGCCTGCAGGCGCGTCAGCCGGTCGTCAAAGTTCGCTCTGTTATGATCCGGGAAAACGTGCCGGATCAGCGTTGATTTGCCCACCTGTCTTGCGCCGGTCACCAGCAGACATTTGCTTTGAGCCGCACGCCTTTGCAAAATCGGCGTGAGCGCGCGTTCGATATACGCCATGAAAAAACTCCTTGTTTCGACTAATCTAAAGTGCAATTTTATTATAGTCGGTTTTGATCGGGCTGTCAAGGGGGGTGGAAGCGGATGCGGTCTGTGCTCTGCCGCCCCGTGATTATATTGCGGCTTTTCCGCCGCTTATATTCTTCATTTTTTCGAATTCCGAACTCCGAATTCCGAATTTTACAGCGCCACCAGCAGTATGATTCCCGAAAACGCCAGCGCCACGGCCAGCAGCTCCCTTTTCGAGGGCTTTTGCGGGGTGAAAAAGCTGATCAGGGTGGAAACGATCATCACGCCGCCGGTCACGAAGGGGTACTGCGCCGAGGCGGGCAGGTGGGCCAGCGAGAGCAGCAGCAAAAAGTTTGCCACCCGGTTCACCGCGCCGTAGGCGGCCATATCCAGCGCCGGGCGCAGGGTGATTTTGGGCAGCTTTCCCTTTACGAGGGGCAGCGCGGCGGCGGCCAGCAGCGCCCCGGCCAGCGCCGAAAGCACCGAAAAGCCCGCCTCGCTCGTTTTCGCGTAGGGGGCGGACTGAAAGATCTTGGCGATCACGCCGCTCATGCCGTTCAGAATGAAAATACCGGCGTACCAAAGGCGGGCCCGCTTGCCGCCCGCGTCCTTTTTTACGGTGAGGGCAAGCGCCGCCGCCGTAAACGCGAAGCACAGCCCCTTGCCGAGGGTGAGGGGCTCGCCGTATACCGCAATGCCCAGCGCGAAGGGCAGCGCCATGCCGCCCAGCATGCTGAATACCGAATACAGCGAAAGGTTGATCACCGCAAAGGCCTTCAGGCTGCAGAGTAAAAACAGAATGCCGTCGAGCCCTGCGGCCAGCGCCATCAACGCCGAAAAGGGGGTGAACTCAAACCGGAAGCGGTTGATGAGCAGCAGCGCCGCAAAACCGGCCGCGTTCGTGCCGAGCGAAAACAGCATGGCGGCCTTCGCGCTGCTGCCGCAGTGGGATTGGAACCGGTCGTTGAACCAGAACTGCAGGCTGAACATCACAACAGCCGCGGTGGTGAGAAGATAGTATAAGGTCATGGCGAATCAATGCGAGGGGGAATGATTTTGAATGAGAAATGAGGAATGAGGAATGAGGAATGCAGGAGGCTGTGCCGAAATGTTAAATCAGGCCGCTTGCAACTTGCAACTTCCTTCGTTAAAAGCTCATCAGCGCTTTCAGCTTGGCGATCAGGTTGAAGAACCAGGTGAAGATCTTGTTCTCCAGCGCCCACAGCCTTGCCGAGAACAGCGTAACGCCGCCGCCGGAGGCGCCGCCCGCCTTATTCTTGCGGGCAACGCTGTTTTCGCGGAAGAAGCCGTTTTCAGCGTATTTGATCACCTTGATCTCGTCGTCTGTAAAGCGGATCACGCCCAGCGTGAGGGCGTCGGTGCTGGTTTCGGTGTTATTGTTGTTGGTGTAGCCGATGTAACCGCAGTTTGTGTAGGTGAAGGTAAGGGTCTCCTCGGTGTAGGCGTTCTCGCCGGGTTTGCCGGCCTTGGGCACGCGGATGGTATCGCCCGGGGCCATAAAGTTCACCGCGCCGCCGATGTAATCGTCGTAATCGCCCGAATGCTGGTGGCCGAACAGGAACACGATATCCAGCGTTCTGCCCGCGGCGTTGAGCGCGTTGAAAATATAGGAGGAATAGAGGTTATCGGAATACAGCACGCGGCTGGAGTGGTGCAGGGGCAGGTGAGTCATCACCAGCACGGGGCGGGTATCGCCCGCGTTTATCAGGGCGTTCAGGCGCTTTTCAAGGTCGGCGGCCACCTTTTTCACGTGCAGCTCCACGCCGGGGCGCAGGCCCTGCAGCCAGGGGAAATCATCCTCGTTGATCACGTAGAGGTTATATACGCCCATATCGTAGAAGCCGGTTTTCGTAAAGCCCGAAACGGGGTTATCGTGGTTGCCCTGGATGCACACCACGCGCTCGGGGTCCGCCTCGGGATACACGGCCGTGAGCTGGTCGCGGATCTGCGAAATGCCGGGCACGGCGTAGTCGAACAGCAGCTTCGTGTAGTCGCCGCCCACCAGCATGGAATCGGGCGTTTCGAGGCCGTCGTTTTTCATCAGGGTGAGCAGCTTGCCGAAGCGCTCGTAGGCCTCGGCGCCGTACGCCTGAAAATCGGACCCGGTGAGCACGCTCGCGTAAGCGCCGTCGTCAAACCGACCGGCCGCCGTGCCGGGCACGAACAGCCCCGCCAGCAGCAGCGCGCAAAGTACGATGGAAAGCAGTTTTTTCATAATCTCGTCTCCTTTGGAAAGTACTACCTTTTTTATAGCACAGAACAGGTGAATTTTCAATAGAGATTTCAGCCGTTTATCGCGCCGTAGGCGCGAAGTAACTTTGGTAGCGCGGCTGACCACAGCCGCTATTGTGCAGAGACGCGGGTATGCGGCGGC
>CAMVBR010000121.1 GCA_947165755.1 uncultured Clostridia bacterium | reverse complement strand
TCTGCTGTATTTCAACGGGTGTCTTCCGTTTCCCGAATCAGCGGGCGGCGGAGATTGCCGTTAAAACCGTCAACGATTGGCTTGAAGAGCATAAAAGAAAGATCGACCGTGTGGTTTTCAACGTGTTCAAGGACGAGGACAAAGGATACTATGAAAAACTTATATGCTGACCGGCCGAACGGTTATCTGGAATCCATACAAAAAGGGCTTGCCGCCGTTCGTACCTACGACTTACGTGTTTCACGCGGGATCGGGTCGCGCGACGAGCAAATCGCAAGACTGAAAAATGAGCTCAAAACAGCGGATGCCATTGTGGTCGGCGCAGGCGCCGGGCTTTCGACGGCGGCGGGGCTGACCTACAGCGGCGAACGCTTTGAACGGTATTTCTTCGATTTTGCCCGGAAATATCAAATCAAGGATATATACTCCGGAGGCTTCTATCCATTCCCGGATGAAGAAACGCTGTGGGCATGGTGGGCGAGGCACATTTACTATAACCGCTATATCGACGCGCCGAAGCCGGTTTATCCGCAGCTTTTGAAATTGTTGGATGGCAAGGACTATTTTGTGATCACCACCAACGTGGATCACCAGTTTCAGAGAGCGGGCTTTGATAAAAAACGGCTGTTCTATACGCAGGGAGATTACGGTCTGTTCCAGAGCGTCGATCCAAAGGTGCGGGAAACCTTCGACAACGAAGCGTGGACGATGCAGGCAATGGCAGCGCAGGGTTTTGTCCGGGATGATAACGGAATCTTCCAGGTGCCGGATAGCGGAACGATCTCTATGAGACTCCAGAAAGAATTGATCCCGACCGCCCCAAACGGCGATCCGGTCACGATGAATCTGCGCTCCGACGATACCTTTGTTGAAGATGAGGGCTGGCACAGAGCGTCAGCGGCCTATTCAGATTTTCTTCGCAGACACAAGAATCTGCACGTGCTGTATCTGGAGATCGGCGTAGGTATGAATACGCCCGTTATCATCAAGTATCCGTTCTGGCAAATGACGGCGGCGAATGAAAAAGCCGTTTACGCCTGCCTGAACTACGGCGAAGCGTATTGTCCGAAGCAGATAGAAAAGCAGGCGATCTGTCTCGACGGAGACGTCGGAGAAATAATAGATGCAATGATGTAATTCCGGATGTGGGAGGAATACTATGATAAAAGTCGCTTTTTTCGATACAAAAGAATACGACCGCGCGTCCTTTGCGCAATACGGTGAAGACGCCGGCGTCTCATTCAAATTTCTGGAAACAAAGCTGACCGAGGATACGGCGGAGCTTGCAAAAGGATACGATGCTGTCTGTGTTTTTGTGAACGATACGGTAAACGCCGCGGTCATCGACAAGCTATACGGCTTCGGCGTCAAAATGATCGCTCTGCGGTGCGCGGGATACAATAACGTCGATGTAAAGCACGCTTTCGGAAAAATCCACGTCGTTCACGTTCCTGCGTATTCCCCGTACGCCGTGGCGGAGCATGCAATGGCGCTGCTGCTTGCTTCCGTTCGCCGTATCCACAAGGCGTACAACCGCACAAGAGAATTCAATTTTTCTTTGAGCGGCCTGACCGGCTTTGATTTTCACGGCAAAACCGTCGGCGTGATCGGCGCGGGAAAAATCGGGCGTTTTTTTATCGATATCTGCCGCGGCTTCGGAATGCATATCCTCGTATACGATCGGCACCCGGCGAACGATAGTAACGAATATGTGAGTCTTGACGACCTGTTTGCCCGCAGCGATATTATCTCATTACATTGTCCGTTAACGGAAGAAACCCGTCACATGATAGACAGAAATGCGATCGCAAAGATGAAAAAGGGAGTTGTGATCGTGAATACCTCCCGCGGAGGTCTGATCGATGCGGAAGCCTTGCTGGAGGGCATAAAATCCCGGAAAATAGGCACAGCCTGTCTGGACGTCTACGAGGAGGAAGCGGACGTTTTCTTTGAAGACCGGTCCGGGCATATCATGGACGACGAACTGCTCTCCCGGCTGATCTCCATGCCGAATGTGATCGTCACGTCGCATCAGGCCTTTTTGACAGAGGAAGCGCTGAACAATATAGCTGAAACGACAGTGACGAATATCAAAGCATATTTTGATAACAACGGGATTTGCGATAACGAGCTGTGCTACCGCTGCGGCAATATTGAACAATGCAAAAAAGAACGTAAAGATAAATGCTTCTAAATCAAAATAGGTTTGATTTGTACTTGCGAACAGCAAAGAGGGACTGCTTGTCGGACAATCCCTCTTCAGCATCCAACGCAACGCTCATCGTGCTCCGCGCTCGTGATTTGTCTTTGCCGCCGCTTTTGCTTTCCGCTCTGCGAGCTTGCGGTCGCGTTCTTCCTGCCTCTGCCTGCGGCGGGCTTCGGCTTCTTCCTTCGCGCGTTTGTCTGCTTCCAGCCACGCGGCCTCCTGCTCCGTCAGATAATGCGGCGGCGGTTCGCCGATCCATTCGGAGACGGTATCCACGCTGCGGTTGAAACGGCGCTCCGCGTATTCATCCCTTTGCGGGTTTAATTCTTTCCGTGCTTCGGATTCCTTTATGAGACGAAGCAGTTGGCGACGCTCCGTAAGCTCTGCGGGGTCAAGCGTTTTTGCGGCGCTTTCCGTATCCCGGTAATCGGATAACGTGTCGTCGATTTCCGCCGTCAGTTTGTTTTCTTCGGCTTGCAGCTTCGGGATCAGGGCTTTCGTTTCATCAAGCTTTTCCCTGATTTGTCCGAAATCATCCGGCGAATCGGCGTTCAGATGAAACAGCTCGCGCCGCAAAGCGAAGTCAAGCTCGGATATCTGTGAATGCAGACCGGACTTTTCGACGATCAGCGTATCGCGGGTTTTCTTCATCATTTTCGGCGTTCGGTTCAGTTTCTTTGCGACGTCGGTAAGCGCCGCCTGTTTTTCCTCAAGCTCTTTCATCAGTCCGTCGGCGTTCGTCAGGCTACTGCCGGTATCGACTACATAGGATTCCGCAGAGGATTTTTCACCGCGCACAACACCGCGCCTAAAGTTAAGGCTTACAAGATTGATCCGCAGTGTTTCCAGCTTTTCGGCGAGCTTTTCCACGGAATTCATGACGGCGTCTGTCAGACGCTTTACCGTTTCTTTCAGCGACCGCAGCAGCTTGTTGTCCTCCCGGATCAGCCTGTTGATTTCAGCTCTTTCTGTCGGCTTGCTCTTGCCGCCGATTGCTCTTGCGGAAACGCCCTCGTGGATCGTCGGCTGCTCTGTGATGCCGCGCGCAGCAAAGCTGCGGTGGTCGATTCGTATATCAAGCTGTTTTTCCTCCACCGCCCGGTTGACGATATCCGCCCAAAGCTTGCGCCATTTGAGGAGCTGTTCTTCGCTGTTCCAGCGCTCGGATATGGGGTTCTGCCTGCCGAACTTTGTGCTTTTGGGGTATTTGTTCACACGCTGATAGTCTGCTGCCTGCGACGGCGGCAGATATTTCTTTTCGCCGTTTACATAGTATTGATACTGTTTTTCCCGGCCCTCGTTCTGCGCGGCTTTGAATTCTGCGGCGGTAAAGCCCCGTTCCTCTCCGTCTTTGACGCAGAGATATTCTTTTTCGGTTTTCTTCTGCCACGTACCGTCCGGGTTCAGCGGGCGAACGGTCGTCATGATATGCGCGTGGGGATTATGCACGTCCGTATCGTGAATGCAGATGTCGGCGCACATGCCGTCAGCAACAAGCGCTTCAGTGAATTCTTCCACCTGTCGGATCCAATCCGGCAGCGTAAACTCCACTGGCAGCGCGACAATAAATTCGCGTGCTAATCGGCTGTCCTTTGTCTTTTCTGCCGCTTCCACGGCGTTCCATAACACGTTGCGGTCATTCCATGCGGGCAGCGCATTCTCTGGCAGGCAGATATGCTCATACACAAGACCGCCTTTTCTGGTGTAATCGTGAAAAATGCCGTCATAATCGTTTTCGATTGCGGAGCAGCTCATATATGCCGCCGCCGCGACTGCGGAGCGTCCTGCCCCACGGGATATAATTTTCGCTTCAAGATGATAGATTGCGGGAATCACCGTCCTTTTGGTTGATTTTTTTTGTTGACATGAATAGATATTGCTGATATAATTAGCGCTGGAGCAGTCATCCCCTTTTCTGCTCTACCAGACGTAGGTCCATTTGGGAAAACAGCAAATGAGAGAGAACGTATTATTGAAAGGGGGATACATATGATTAAGAATTTTATTCGCAAAGCTAAAAGCATTAGAACATCTGTTTTGAAATCTTTAACTGTCACGATAAAAACTCCATTCATTGATTTCTCATTTGCTCCTATGCGTATTAAGCAGTAATAGCTGCTTTTAGACAACCAGCTGTCACGGCTGGTTTTTCTTTTTTAACCTGCCAGCGGTCGGTTTGAAAAGGCAAGCGGAAAAGTGAATGTCACCTCTGACCGCCTGCACGGATGCTGATAAATCGTCAGCATCCGGCCTCGCAGAGCGCACGGCTTGCCAACAGCAAGTACCACCGCTTTGAAAAACTTCGGTTTTCAAAGTGGTGAGTAAGTGCGCCCTTCGGGAAAAAGAAAAGGCGACCCAAGCGGATCGCCCAAAGATCATACGTTTGTCAAGGTCTGCAAATAGGATTCAACCACGGATAATTCCATCGTCAACGTCTGCGGAAAGACCTTTTCCAGAATCGCGCCCTCCTGGATCAGCCTGCGGGTACGCTCCTTGCGTTCCTTCTCACGGCTTCGGGCCTCGGCTTCCTCCAGACGGTGCTTCGCCTGAAGCAGCTTCTTCTCGTCCTCTGTCATACTGAATTCACCTCTTTTCTCTGCTGAAATTGTTAGATCAGCTGCTGAAGTAAGGCAAAAACGGCAGCACCTGAGAAACACAAAGCAACTTGCCGTATTTTCGATACTGCCGAATGCCGATTCTGCTGCTGAACGAATGCTGAAATTATGAAATATTGCTGCTAAAAGCTGCCTGCAAAGTCAAGCGCCGTGGAGATATCTTCCTCAGTGTTGGCTGCCGGAGGAGGCGCTTGCGGGGCGGACTGCTGCAAAAGCTGCAACAGCCCGCCGATAGCTGAGTATCCCGAAAGCGTGCTGCGAATCGTATCCGTTACCGCCCGAAGAAAGTCGTCTTCCTTTTCCCGTGTTTCCAGATACGGGTCGTTCTGCAATCTTTCCTGTCTTTCAAAGTATTCGTTGATAGCGATTACGACCGTTTTACTGTAGGATTTGTATTTATTTTTGTCTCTGTTTTGCAGATACTCCCACGCCCTGCGATCCGCTTCCCTTTCGAGATCCAGCCGCAGCGTGGTTTCTTTGATATCGCTCATTAAAGTTCACCGCTGCGCTCCAGCTTCAACCGGGCAAGGTATTCGTAGCCCTTCGCCGTGGCGCAGATATCATCGTTCACGGTCACGCGGTTCCTGTCGTAAACGCCGAAGTTTTTGATGAGGCAGCCGCCGCCTCCGACGATATACAGGCGCATCAGATCGGGATGATATTCGTGCTCTCGCAGGCTTCTGAAAATGCCCTCAACGTATTTCCGCGCCGTCTGCGTAATCGTGAACAGAAAGCGGTCGGCGATATCCGCCTTGCCGGTGCGAAACACCTCTTCGATCACCGAATCGTCCACGGCGACGTTGTATTTACGCATCAGGACTTCCTTCACCGTGAGCATACACTGATTCGTGCCGAACTTTTCCGTAAAGCATTTTGTGCCGTCCGGCTTCTGATTGTTGATATACATGACGTTCATCGTGCCGTTGCCGATGTCGCAGAGCAGATTCGTTCCCTTTAATTCGTGCAGCCGATCCGCAACGGCGGAGAAGCCCTGCGGAAAGATATCCGCGCCGACGAAATCCACGCTGTAATCCACGCCCCGGAAACGAAAATCTACGTGATCATTCTGAAGAAGATAGGCTTTGAATTGCTCCTTCTGCTCGCTGACCCACGTCAGTGGAAGTCCCGCGGCGAGATAGACCTTTGCCTCTGTCAGCCCGCGTTCTTCCAATTCCATCGCCACGGCGACAAGCGTAAACAGATAAAAGTCGCCGTCGTTTTGCTTTCGGGGGAGGAATTCCTTGTGTCCCTCGCCGATGGTGTAATACTTGCCCTCATATTCCAAAAGATTGTTTTTGAATACGGGTTCTTTTTCGTATGCGGTCACGCCGGTTCTGAAATAGCTGTGCGCCGTTTTCACGTTCCCGTAACCGTGGTCGATCGCGATGATCTCTGTTTTGTTTTTGAATAACATATCTTTTTACCTCAATTCTTAATATTTTTTTGCATAGAAAAACAGCCCGCGCTTTCGCGCGGACTGCGTGTGGTGGTTGATTATTCTGAAAAGTCAGTTTTTCTTTTCAGCTCTGGCGATTTGTTTTGCCCATGTTTTTGCCGTTTGTTCTTTCAGGAAGGTACACATCGGTTCCAGCTCCTGCGTGGAATCCCACGCTTCCAATGCCTCGTAATACGTTCTGCGGTCTTCTTCATGAATGGTGACCGGAGGATGGTTATTGAGGACAAGAAGATAGTTCATCACCAGTCTCCCGGTTCTTCCGTTGCCGTCGGCAAAGGGGTGGATATTTTCAAACTTTACGTGGAAGAACGCGGCGACGGTAAGCACCTTTTCGGGCGGGAAGTCTGTCAAGTCCGCCAGCAATTCATCCATTTCTTCTTTGACGTCCTCCGGAAGCGCGCCGATTTCTTCCTTGCCGGTCACATAATCGTGCTTTTTATATTCGCCGGGACGTTCTCCCAATTGCCAGCGCCGTGTATCATAGGTGTTTTGCGTTAGCAGCCGCTGAAACTCCTTGATGAGCTTTTCATCAATGGGAAGCCGCGCGTTGAATGCCGATAAAAAGTACTCGTTCGCGTCTTTTGCGTTGCGAATTTCAAAGAGAGTACGCAGATCTCCGGTATAT
>CAMVBR010000120.1 GCA_947165755.1 uncultured Clostridia bacterium | reverse complement strand
ATCCCGCAGGCGTCTCCTTTCCCGAAAGGAGCTCTCCCCTTCCGTTATATTAACGCGTAAACGGCAAAAACCTCCCGTTTTTTTCGTCGTTCGCCGTTCGCCGTTCGCCGTTCGCCGTTCGCCGACGGCGCGGCCGGTCTCGGTTTTGAGCGCCGCGTTTTGCGTAATGAAAAAATGCCCAATACAGTCCGGTTTTTATGCGCCCCGGCGCGGCGAAAAAGTCACGCAAAAAGCATATCACATTTCGCGCGGATTGAAAAGGAAAATAAGAAAATATTAATAATTTATTATACATTCAATAAGACGCCAAAAACGCGGGCAGCGTTACACTGTCCGCGAATCTTAATATAAAATAGGTGCTTTTTATTTATCAATATCCATCAGAGAACTAAAACGTCTTGGGAGCGGCAGGGGCGGGTGTTAAATATAAGTTTATCAATATCCATCAGAGAACTAAAACAATCCGATTCAGGAGGTTGCGCTGAATGCGTATAAGTTTATCAATATCCATCAGAGAACTAAAACGTTACGAAGTGAAAGTGCAGGGGAACGTATGTATAAGTTTATCAATATCCATCAGAGAACTAAAACCTACAAGCAACACAATCAGCACAAGGATGGTATAAGTTTATCAATATCCATCAGAGAACTAAAACGCACTACGGCGGCTATTACCGGGGCGCAGGTATAAGTTTATCAATATCCATCAGAGAACTAAAACTATTTCGGGGTCATTCTGCATATAAGGTGCGTATAAGCTTATCAATATCCATCAGAGAACTAAAACCCACGGCATCCGCGATCTCTTCCGGATCCTGTATAAGTTTATCAATATCCATCAGAGAACTAAAACCTTAAATCTATTATATCAACTGAAAACGGGCATGTCAACGGCTATAATTCCAGAAAATCCGCGGGTGTTAAAAAGTCCTCGGTGGCAGTGCGGGTACCCACCATGATCTGCATGGAATTATACTGTTTTTCGGTGACCTGCAGCACCCGCACGGAACCCTTTGGCGGAAGATTCTTTTTGATACGCTCCACGTGCTTGCGGGCGTCGTCGTGGTTTTGCGCGATGCGGGAATACACCGAAAACTGAAGCATATCGTAGCCGTCCTTGATCAAAAACTTGCGGAACGCAGCATAGGCCTTTTTATCCCGTTTTGTGGTCACGGGCAGGTCAAAAAGAACGATCACTCTCATACTGCGGTTAATCATCGTCGGTATCGTTATAAATATCGGTACGCACGATCTCGGGCAGCTTCAGCTTTGCCGGGGAAAGCTGACGGATTGCCGTGGTGAAAGTCGATGTTCCCCGTCCTGCCCGGAAACCACCATCCAGTTTTCGCTTACGGACACCCGTTCGCCCTGATACACGGTAACGGTTCGGAACATGTGATTTTCCCTCCGATCTTTCCGAGAATATCTATATAATATTTTTTTACAGTATCTTTCTGCCCGATTTTTTTAGCAACTGTATCCGCTTCATTCGGGAGTTTCCCATATATCATCGTTTGGTTAATATTAAATACCGCCGTATAATATCCCTCAAATTTCTCTTTCCCTTTTCCGTTTGTGATTCTGATATAATCGCCGGGGAACAGATACATTTCGTGCTTTACGTAATCTGCGGGCAGGCTTTCCACCTTGCGGTACAACTTGCCGTTCTTTTTCACAATATCTACAAACCGAACGCCGCTCATACACAGGTTTCCGGCCACATCGCGGTACAGCTCTATGCAGTAATATTTGAGCATACCCAAATTGGTATAATTGCCCTCGCCGATTTCTTTGCGGTAATAATTTGAAACCGGACCGCAATCTACCGATACCTTGCGCACAGGCTGCCCGTTTTCGGTTTGCAGAATACGCAGCCCCTGCTCCTTCATATATTTCTCAACGGTGTATTTCTCATCTTTACCCTCAAGAATGCGGGAAAACAGCGCAAGCAAAGAGGTGTCTTCGGTGCGCAGCTTTTTGAGCGACTGCGCCGTGATCTCCCCCACGGGCACACGCTTGATCTTATGCGGCACGCCATCGATCTCCACAACGCGGATGGGGTTATCATCCGCAATGCAGCCGCGGAACTTTTTATCCTGCTTCAGCGAGGTTACGGGCATGTGGGGCGGCACGATAAAGGGCGCTTCGTTACCGTAGATGGCCCGCATATCTTTCTCAAACTGCACGGGGTCGGTATCATTGAAGCGGGCTTTCACCTCACGCGAAAGGCGCGGCACGTAAGAGGGGACGCTGTCGGTATGCGAGAGCAGCCGCCGGGTGACCGCCGGGGCAAAGCCATAGTATTTGCTCATTTTATCTACGCAGCGCTCCATATACTCTTCATATTCGGGCGAGCGTTTTTTGCCGTGGGCCTTAAAAATGGCGATCAGCCGAAGGGCGTCGGAGCCGATCTCGATATAAGCCTTTGTCAGATTGGCGCACACAACCGCATCCAGCGCGTGGTTCAGGTAGGTGGAGCGGTCTTTTTCCGCCTGCCCCCAAACGCTGTCCGGGAACCATATCCGGCGGAATTTTTGCGTGATCGCGCCCTTTACGGGAAACACGTGCTGCTTTTTATCGCCGGTAAACTGCAAATATTTTTCAAAGATACCGGCAATATATTTTGTGATATACCGCGTATCGTTGATATTGCGTGATTTCCACGCGCCGAGCTTTTCTTCGGCTTCAGGGCCGTAGATGGAGGGCAACCGGCAATACTCCGCCTTTTTGCGGCTAATCGGGTTTTCTTTGCGGGAGCAAAGGTGGTTTACAAATGCCAAAAACGCAGCGGCCTGCGCCTGCTCCATATACATGAGCGGCGTTCTCTGACCTTTGCGCTGGTTCTCTTTGGCAAATACCAGCATCTTGTTTTGCAGAGTGTTATCCAGAATCAGCGAATAGGGCACGATATGATCCACTTCATAGAGCCGATCCGCATTGCGCACCACGTCCTTCAGTTCGCCCAGCGGTTTCCCCGAATAGGCGCACTTGCCCTCTTGCTCTTTAAATAGCTTATACCGTTCGATCATGGCGCCGGTCACGTCGGACACTTCCGTTTTGTCGCCAAGCAGCGCCGCGATCTCTTTTTTGACGTTGTCGTTTTCTTTTTCGTGCTTGCGCTGGCGGGCTGTTTCTTCTCCGCGCGCCTCAACGCTCTTGCCCAGTTCGCTTGCCACCTCGATCACGATCTCCGCCGGGGAGCCGTAAACGTCAATGATGGCGTTCACGATTTTTCTGGTTTCATTGATCGCCTTGAACACCGTGCGATTGTTCCGCACTTCGCGGTCTTCGATATGCTTCGGCAGCAGCTTTTTCACGCGCTCCACGGGCGCTTCGGCGGCCTGCATTTTGATGAAGTTCGCCTGAAAATTGCCGTAAATATCGCCGTGAAGAAACGCCTCTACGGAATCGCACATATAGCGGTAGCTGACGGCTGCCGTGCCGTTCAGTTTTTTGCTTTTGAACGCTGCGATCAGCGCGGCGGGAATGCCTGCCGCTTCCATCTCTTTTTTGCGGCGGCTCGGCGTCTGGTATTTTGAAAGCAGCTCCCCGATCCGGTGCAGCAGCGAGGGGTGGGAAAGGTCAAACTGATCCTCCGCGATCAGCGCAGCCCAATCCATACCGGCGGCTTCCACGCACTTTTTGGCGGTGGACAGGAATTTGACCGCCTTGCCGAGGGCTTTATCGTCGGAATTTTCGCTTTTATAGAGCTCATACCCATGGGATTTCAGAATGCGCTTCACGTCCGTCATCGTCAGTTTGGCGTTTTCAAGCAGACTGCGCACGATCTCCTCAGCCACGCCGGGATCAAGCGTGTATTCGCCGGTCTCTTTACATACGAACCGGTACTGCGAAAGGGTATTCGTAACGGCAAACACGTCCGCGATCACCGTACCGCGGAAGCCGCGATCTTCTTCTTTATAATAAGGGCACTTGCCGAGCGTTTCCAAAAAGCCCTGATACCGTCTGTTTTTGTCGTTGGGGTCGCCGGGGCCGTCTTCAAAATCGCGCTGCCGGAAAATGATTTCCACCGCCGTTTTACGGTTCGCCTCGGTCAGGCAGGGGTAATACGCCGCCTGCGCCCGCAAAAGCTGCTCCGCTTCATCACGCAGAAGATCGCGCCGCACAAGCTGATACGCCGCTTCTCCGCCCGCGCGGTTGCGGTATTTTACAAAACCATTTTCCGTATACGCCGCCACAAGGTATTCAGAGATCGTCCGCTTGCCGCTCTCCAAAAAGGCTTTTTCCATTTGGTTGGCGGCGCTCTCGTTCATGCCGGCCTCTTCGTCGTCTTCTTCGGGTTCGTAAAAATCACGGTACCCCCTGTGGTTGCAGGTATGTACAAGGCATTTGTAGATTTCCGCCGGGCTGAGTTTTTCATCCAGCCCCTTCACCTTCAGCAGATACACGTCCGCATCCTTCACTTCGGCGTATTCATCCTCAAAGGCGGGCCCGAACAGGCCGATATTCAAAAAATGATTTTTCAGAATGCGTTTGCGGTATGCCCTGCGGCGCTCCAGCCTGCGTACCCCGCGGGACTGCCGCCTGCCTTTACACAGCGATTCACTTTGTTGTCCGCCTGTTTCGCCGGAAGGAAAGATTCTTGTGCCGAAATCCTCAATACGCGCGGGGTGACCCTCTTCTTCCGCCGAGACCACCGCCCAGCCGACGGAGCCGATACCGATATCCAAACCGATTCTGTAATTCATTTTTTGACCTCCCGAAACCTTTCTATTGACATTTTTTATATTGTGTGCTAAAGTAAAGATACCTTAGAAGTGTTGATGTGTAAGTTTATCAATATCCATCAGAGATAACCATATTGACCAACGTATAAGTTTATCAATATCCATCAATGAGTTCTAAGATAAGGCATTATGCCGTGGGGTATGGTGGTAACCTCAAAAGCAATCCACCGCTTTTTTTATTATACAATGCCGCTTACCTCGTGTAAAGCGGTTTTTCTTTTATCCCGTCCGATCATAGGTACAACAAAAACAAAAAGCGGGCAGCGTTACACTTTCCGCTGATTTTCATATAAAACAGGATTGATATTTTACAGGATCCCGTTGAATCTCATTTTTTTGCGCGATGTAAACCTCTCTTTACGTCCTTTTTTCCGTGTGGAAAGCGGAATTGGTTGCAAAACCCGCCGCCGCAGGGTACAATAGAGGAGAAAAGCACGAACCGAAGGAGAATACGCGATGACGCTGGGCGAACGCATTCAGAATATGAGAAAAGAAATGGGGCTCTCGCAGGAGGAGCTGGCGGAAAGGATCGGCGTATCGCGGCAATCCGTTTCCAAGTGGGAAAACGACGCCGCCCTGCCTGATACCGACAAGGTGCTGCAGCTCAGCCGCCTGTTCGGCGTTTCCGCCGACACGCTTCTTACCGGCAGCAGCGCCGCGCCGCAATCAGCCGAGGAATCCCCTTTCGATCCCCCTGCGGAAAACGCCGCTGCCCAAGAGAGCGGCAGCGCGGGCAGGAACCCCGCAAAAAGATCCGCGATCCGTAAGATCCTCGCGGCGGCGTTGGCCGTTGCGGCGCTTGGGCTTGCCATCGGCGCGGCGCTGATCGTGAAAAACCTTCCGGCAAAAGAAAAAACGCCGGAGCCCCCGCAAACCTACCCTTACGTGCTGGTGCACGGCATGGGCGGCTGGGGCGACGGCAGCGGCATGAATACCGCGGCGAAATACTGGGGCGCGGACACCGGCGACCTGGCGCAATACCTGCGGGACGCGGGCTATACCGTTTATACCCCCGGCGTAGGGCCCATCTCCAGCGCGTGGGACCGGGCCTGCGAGCTTTACGCGGTGCTCACCGGCGCAAGGGTAGATTACGGCGCGGCCCACGCAGCCGCGCACAACCACGCCCGCTACGGCAGAAATTACGCCGCCCCAATGGTTGAAAGTTGGGATGCGGAACACAAACTGAACCTTGTGGGCCATTCCTTCGGCGGTGAAACGGTACGGCTGCTGGCCTCCCTGCTCACCTACGGCGACGCCGCCGAGATCGCAGCGGGCGCCGAAGATATTTCACCCCTGTTCACCGGCGGCAAGGGAGAGTGGATCCATTCCGTTACCGCGCTGTGCTCCCCGCACAACGGCTCCTCGCTGACCTGCGTGATCGATTCCCTCGGCGGGACGATCGGCATCGGCAGCGCCACGGAGCTGGTAGCCTCCCTCTGTTTTACCGCGGCAGGCATAGCCAACCCGCTGAACGGGGTTTACGACTTTATGCTGGATCAGTTCGGCCTGACGGAGATCAACGGCGGGCTGCCGGAGATCACGGCGGCGCTGGAACCGATCCTTAGCCGTGGCACGGATCACGCGGGCTATGATCTGAGCCCGGACGGCGCGGCCGCGCTCAACGAAAAAATACAGCTCGACCCCTACGCCTATTATTTTTCTTACGCTTACCGCACCACAGAGGCGGGCAGCCTTCTGTATAACGAACGCCCGCGGGGTGATACCCTGCCGGTGCTGATCCCCTTCGCGCTGGCCATGGGCAGCTGGCAGGGCAAAACGCCGGGGGGCATCACCGTCGACAGCGCGTGGCTGCCCAACGACGGGCTGGTAAACGTGATCTCCGCCGAATATCCCTTCGGCGATCCCCACACCGTGCTCGGGGAAGACGCGCCCGAGAAGGGCGTATGGAGCGTTGCGCCGCTGCAAACGGGCCACCACGGCACGGTGATCGGCCTTGGCGCAAACGCGGAGGAGACCCACGCGTTTTATATAAACCTGTTTCAAATGATAGACAGTTGCAAATAAACCATACGGATAAACACGGTTTTTCCGCAAAAGAGAGAGGAGGCAATACCCATGATGGCGTTCCCGGTCGTGTTTCTGAGCGTTTTCGCCGCGCTCCTCGGCGTGCTTGCCAAAATCTACGGGCTGCTCACCGGCAAAAGCGACGAAGAGATCCTTGCACAGTGGGGAG
>CAMVBR010000119.1 GCA_947165755.1 uncultured Clostridia bacterium | reverse complement strand
CTGGGCGGCACCGAGCTCATCCGCAAAAAGCTGGGCAAGGACGCCCACGCCATGACCATCACGCTGCTCACCGATTCCCAGGGCAAAAAGATGGGCAAAACCGCCGGCAACGCCGTATGGCTCGACCCCAACAAGACCAGCCCCTTCGATTTCTATCAGTATTGGCGCAACGTGGGCGACGCGGACGTGCTCAAGTGTATCCGCATGCTCACCTTCATCCCCGTCGAGCAGATCGACGCCATGGATAGCTGGGAGGGCAGCAAGCTCAACACCGCCAAGGAGATCCTCGCTTACGAGCTCACCAAAATGGTGCACGGCGAGGAAGAGGCGCAAAAAGCGCAGACCGCCGCGAAGAACCTGTTCGTTTCCGGCGGCAGCGACGCGCCCGAGGCCGCGCTTTCGGACGCCGACCTTACCGACGGCGCCATCGATATCCTCTCTCTGCTCGTTAAGGCCGAGCTGGCCGTTTCCAAATCCGACGCCCGCCGCGCCGTGGAGCAGGGCGGCGTGAGCGCTGACGGCGAAAAGATCGCCGATATCAAGAAGAGCTTTACCGCCGACGAGCTGAAAAACGGCGTGCTGCTCAAAAAGGGCAAAAAGAGCTTCAAAAAGGCGATCCTGAAATAAGAGAATACGCGTGAAAACCGCCCGGGTCGGGCGGTTTTTTTTCTTTTTTTATCACGTGCCGCAGGCACATATCGCACCGTAGGTATATCGCGCTTTTGCATAACTCGCCTTTGGCGAGAATGCAAAAGCATATCGCGGATCCGCAGGATTCATATCGCTGTCGCGCCATCAGCGCGACACCCCTGCCCTAAATCCCCTCCTTCCCCGTTCTGCGCACGGTAAATTCCACCTCTGCCGTGATATCGGTAGCTTCAAACATCCGCTCCGCGTAGGCGGCCGCAAGGCGGGGGTATTTCAGGTTTACGAGCCTTGCCAAACGGCAGATATCCGCGTGTTTTTCATAAAACAGAACGCTGAGCGTATCGTTCAAAAGCGCTTCCAGCCACGCTTTCCCGGCGGCGGCCGCGTCGGCGGCCTCGGCCTCTCCCAACCGGCACGCGTCGTCCTTCGGGGTGAATTCGGTGATGTCGCAAACGGTTTTTACCCGTATGCGGGCGTTGGCGCGTCCGTTTTCATACAGCGTTGGCGAGATCTTTGTTTCGGATGAAATAATGCGCATCGTGTAGGTCCCGTTTTCCCCCGCGGCGCGGATCGCGCCGGTTTCCACCCGATCCTTCAAAAACAGCATGCCCCGGGTCAGGTCTTCCCCGGCGGTAAAGGCGAGCCGTCCGTTTTCGAAGAACGCCGTGCCCTGCAGCACCGGCTTTTGCGCGTCCTCCAACGCCTGCTCCCGAATGCCGATCACGGGGCAGAAGGCGGTATCGGTTCCGGTGTAGGTGAGGTTCATAAAATCATAGAGCTTTACGGCTGCGCCCATGCCGTCGCGCAGACTGCCGTTCAGCACGTCTTCCATGATCACCGCGCCGGGCACCGTCGCACCGAAGTCCGCCGCCACCGGGTCCTCGGCGGCAGATTCCGCCATGGCGATCAGTATATCGCTGCGGGCGTTGCATACCCGCAAAAAGAAATCGAGCGCTTCGGCAAGGCCCGCCTCTGCCAGCGACCTGCCGAAGAGCAGCACCCGCGCCTGCGAATACAGGGGCGTGAGCCCCGTAGCGGCCCGCACGCCGGAAAGCGCCTGCCCCACGCTCTCCCCCGAAAACCGATACAGCCTTGTCACCTGCCCCTGCTCGTTGGGGTCGCTGCCCGCCCCGGCGGCGTGGGTATCCAACGCCTGCAGGGTCACAAGCACGCCCGCGTCGGTTTTGTCTATGCCGATGGCCTCCACGATCAGGCGGTCACTGAGCTCCACGCTTTGCGGGCCGCAGCCGGAAAGCGCCGTAAGCAGCGCCGTGAGGGCCAAAATCATACAAACGGCCTTCCGTTTCATGCGGCGGCCCTCCTTTTCCTGTACTTGATCTTCTCCGCAGCCCATACCGCCAGCGGAATGCCGATGAGCAATACCGAGAAAACGGCCTCGTTTGCGCCGGAGCGCAGCACGTCCGCAAACCGGACGATCTTTCCCGAGAACAGCAGGTACAGCCCGAATACGGGCAGGCTGAGCAGGATATACGCCTTCGCCCCCGGCTTTACGGGCGCGCATTTTTCCAGATACAGCGCCCCAACGTACAGGTGGAAGGCCAGCCGCGTTAAGGAGCACAGCACCCAAATGGCGCAGATCAGCGAATCGAGCCGCTCGATCACGCCGATGCGCGAAAGCACGGTAAGGGAGTAAAGCTGAAACATCTGCCGCTCGCCGTAGGCCCCGGTCACGCCGAGGATCACCGTGAACACCGCGCTGATCGTAAGCCCGAAGAGCGCGAGCCATAAGAGATATCCCTTTTTTACGCTGCCGTGAATGCGCGGGGCAAGAATCAGCATAGTGGCCAGCTCGCTTGTGCGGGCCACGGCGAAAAAGGCCTCCTTGAGCAGGGTGCCCACGCCGCTTTGCAGCGGCGGCTCAAGATTTGCGAGCTCAAATTCCCCGGCGGTGGTCGCGCCCACGTACGCCAGCGATACGGCGATGAGCGCGAGCACCCCCACGCTCATGCGGCCCATGGGCTCCAGCCCCCGGGCGGCGATCAGCACGGCGGCGCCCAGCATCAGCGCGATCAGGGGCGTTAAAAACGCCTCGGTATACATCACGGTGCTCATAAAAAGCTCAAAGCGCACCGCGCTCACCGCCGCGCTCCACACCGCGCCCGCCGTGTAGATCAGCGCCGCGCCTTTGGTCACGGCGGGGGAGAGCCGCTCGGTGAGGGTGAACAGGGTGCGGTCTTCTTTACGGCCGAGCACCAGCAGCACGGGCACGGCGCACAGAACCCCCGCGAGAATAAAGGGGAGAAATACGATCCCCCGGTCCCCCGCCGGGTAGGCGGCGGCGTCGGTTATAATAAAGGTGAACAGCGCGATGATCCTGCTCACGAACAGCACGCAGAAAAACTGCGCCGCGCTCACGCTTCCCTTATCTCTCATTCAAATTTCATCTCCCGCGCCGTGGTACGGGTCCTGCCGAGGGTGCGCCAGCCCGCCCGGCGAAGGGCGTCCCGCTGCGCTTTTTTCACAAAGGGGGAAAAGGGCGCCGAAAAGGGCACCCCGTAGGGGCTGCCGCCGCAAAGATCCGAAAGCAGCAGCCCCATGGCGATGAACACGCCGAAAAAGCCGGTGATCCCGCCCAGCGCGATCAGCCCGAAGCGCAGCAGCGCCAGCGGCTCGTGGAGCTTGGGGATCACGGCGGAGGAAATGGCCGTGAGCGCCACCACCATCAGCATGGGGGCCGCGATCAGCCCCGCGGTGACGGCGGCGTCGCCCACCACCAGCGCGCCCACGATGCTCACCGCGTGCCCCACGGCCACCGGCATGCGCAGCCCCGCCTCCCGCACGATCTCGTAGATCAGGTGGATGGCGAAGGCCTCAAAGGCCAGCGAAAAAGGCGTTTTCGCCTCCGCCGCGGCAATATCCAGCATAATGCCCGGCGGCAGCACCTCGGGGTGAAAATCACAGGTGGCCACGAATAACCCCGGCAGCGCGGCGCTGATGAAAAAGCAGGCGAGCCGCAGCAGCCGCAGAAACAGGGCGTAGGCCGGGGAACCCATGTAGTCGTCCAGCGAATGGAAATAATCGATAAAGAGGTACGGCGCGATCAGCGCGTAGGGCGTGCCGTCCGCGATGATGCCGATGCGCCCCTCCGCCAGCTTCGCCGCCAGCATATCCGGCCGCTCGGTAAAGCCGGTATCCGAAAACAGGCCGGGGGAGCCGCCGTCCAGAAAGGGCTTCAGGTAGCCGCTGCCGAGGAGCGTATCCAGCCCCGTTTTCTCCAGCCGCCGCCTGATCTTTTGCAGCATGGCGGGGTCGGCGCGGCCCTCCAAATAGCAGAAGATCACGTCGGTGCGGCTCGTTTCGCCGATCACCGTCCGCTCGGTGACCAGCGCGGGGGTCTTTAAGCGGCGGCGCAGCAGGGTCACGTTATCCTTGAAGCTGTCGGCAAAGCGTTCGCTGCCGCCCTGCTCGTTCTGCTCCGCCTCGGGCGTATCGATGCCCTTCTTCGGAAAGCCCTGCAGGCTGAACAAAAAGGCGGTCTCCTCGTTTTCGAGAAACAGCGCAAGGTTCCCCTCGGTGAGCGCGGCGGCTATTTTGTTCAGGTCCGTTTCCTCCGAAAGCCCCATGCCCTTATACGCCCTTGCCTTTACGGCTGCGGCGGGGCTGCCGAAGCGTGAAAAGTTTTCCTTGTTGGTCAGGGGCTTGAGCACGCATTCCGTTATTTTCATCTCGTCGCACATGCCGTCCAGGTATACGGCGGCTGCCGGCGCGCCGGCCGCGGTAAAAAAGCGGATCTGCAGATCGAAGCTGTTATGAAAGGTTTTTTTGATGATGGCCGCGTTTTCGGCGGCGGATTTTTCTATCTTCATACCGTTTCCTCCGTTCCTCATTGGTATTGCCTGAATTTTTTCGGTTATACTCAGTAAGAGAACAAACGGGAGGCGTTTTATGCTCACTTCATTTTTCCGTACCGTGATTTTGCTGTTTTTCGTGATCCTGTCGCTGCGCCTCATGGGCAAGCGGCAGATCGGCGAGCTGCAGCCGGGGGAGCTGGTGGTCACCATCCTGCTCTCCCAGATCGCCGCCACCCCCATGCAGGATAACGATATCCCCCTGCTGCACACGCTTGTGTGCATCTTCACGCTGGCCGGGGTGGAGCTGCTGCTCTCGGCGCTCTCGATGAAGAGCGAAACCGTGCGCACGCTCATCGACGGGGGCAGCGTTACCGTGATGCGGGGCGGCGCGCTCGATCAGAAGGCGCTCAGGCGCCTGCGCTTCACCATCGACGACCTTTTGGAGGGGCTGCGGCAGAAGGACGTGTTCGATCTTTCGTCGGTGGACAGCGTGATCGCCGAAACCAACGGCGCGCTGAGCGTGCTGCTGAAAAAATCCGAGCTGCCGGTGACGGCGAAAATCATGCAGAAGGACGTGTCCGAGGGCGGCATGCCGCAGGTGCTGGTGGCGGACGGCAAAATAAGGCGGGAAGGGCTCTCCGCAGCGGGGCTTACCGAAGCGCAGCTCGCCCGGCTGCTCGAAAAAGAGCAGACGACGCTGGAAAACACGTTCCTGCTCACGCTGGACGCTGCGGGAAAAACCTTTCTTGTGCGAAAGGAGGCGGCGGTATGATCAAGCGGACGGTGGCGGGTTTTCTCTGCGTGGCGCTCGCCCTGCTGCTCGGCGCGGGCGGGGAGTGGTATCTGCGGGGCAGCGCCCGGGCGCTGACCGCGGCGCTCACGCCGCAAACCGAAGACGCCGCCGGGGTGATCGACGCCGCCGAAACGGCGGCGCGCACGTGGGAGCAGCGGCGGCTTTTGATGGGCGTGATCCTCAAGCATTCCGATGCGGACGCCCTCGCAAAGCAGTTTTCGCAGCTGGCTTTTTTTGCCGCCGCCCGCGATGCCGAGCGGTGCGCTTCGCAGCTCGCGCTGTGCGAAACCGAGGTGCGTGTGCTGTTGGCGGGGGAGCGCTTTTCGTGGGAGAATATACTGCATATAAATGGAAAAAAATTTCTTAAAAAGCTTTACTTTTAATATTATATTAATTATAATATATACTATCTATCTCTATCTTTATTTCCGGAGGTACCCCGTGCCGAACCCCAGAGCCGCGCGGCCCGATCCCTTGGACCGGGGCTGCGATCAGAAAGAATATACGGCGCTCGTGAGCGCCCTGCTCAGTGAAAAATATCCCCTTGCCGCGCCAAAGGCCTTCGTGCATACCTACGGCTGCCAGGGCAACGTGGCGGATTCGGAGCGCATCAAGGGCATGCTTGCCGAAATGGGCTACGAATTTACCGAAACCGCCGATACCGCCGATTTCGTGCTGTTCAACACCTGCGCCGTGCGGGAGCACGCCGAGGACCGGGTGTTCGGCAACGTGGGGGCGCTCAAGCCCGTCAAAGCCGAAAAGAGGGATATGATCGTGGCGCTTTGCGGCTGCATGATGCAGCAGCCCCACGTGAGCGAGCGCATCAAAAAGAGCTATCCCTTCGTGAACCTCGTATTCGGCACCTTCGCCATCCACCGCTTCCCCGAGCTTATGTACCGGGTGCTCAGGGGCGGCAAACGGGTGTTTGAAACCGCCGAAACCAACGAACCGGTGCCCGAGGGCCTGCCCGTGCGGCGCGATTCCGCTTTCAAGGCGTGGCTGCCCATTATGTACGGCTGCAACAATTTCTGCTCCTACTGCGTGGTGCCCTACGTGCGCGGCCGCGAGCGCAGCCGCCGCACCGAGGATATTTTGGCCGAAGCGCGCGAGATCGTCGCCGGGGGCGCCAAGGAGATCACCCTGCTGGGGCAGAACGTGAATTCCTACGGCAAAACCGCCGAGGACGGCGTAAGGTTCCCGCAGCTGCTGCGTATGCTCAACGCGCTGGAGGGGGATTTCAAGCTCCGGTTCATGACCTCCCACCCCAAGGACTGCACGCCCGAGCTGCTGGACGCCATGGCCGAATGCGAAAAGGTATGCCGCCATCTGCACCTGCCCTTCCAATCCGGCAGCGACCGGGTTCTCAGGGAGATGAACCGGGGCTATACCCGGGCGCAGTATCTGGAGCTGATCCGCTACGCCCGTAAAGTGATGCCCGATCTCTCGCTCACCAGCGATATCATCGTGGGCTTCCCGGGCGAGACCTACGAAGAATTCCGCGATACGGTTTCGCTCATTGAGGAAGTGAAGTTCACCTCGCTCTTCACCTTCATCTATTCCCCCCGGGTGGGCACCCGCGCCGCCAAAATGGACGACCCCGTGCCCTACGCCGAAAAATCGAAATGGTTTTCCGAGCTTTTGAAGGCGCAGGAGACGATCGCCGCCGCCCGTTCGGCGGCCATGGTGGGGCAAACCT
>CAMVBR010000118.1 GCA_947165755.1 uncultured Clostridia bacterium | reverse complement strand
GGAAATATGACGCTGTACGCGCACTGGGAGCTGCCAACCTACACCATCACTTATTCCGGCGCGGGCACGGATTATATAAACGATACCCGCAACCCCGCCTCCTTCCAGATCGACCCGGCAACGGGCGTCAGCGTAAAGCTCTATGCCCCCGCGAAAACCGGCTATACCTTTGACGGCTGGTATTACGACGCCGCATTTAAGCACAGTCTTCCTTATAACGAGGAAGCGAACGCCTGGCTGATGACTGAGGGTAAAAATGTGACCGTTTACGCCAAATTCATCGTGGGCCGCTGGAATATCAATTATATTCTGAAGCTGGACGATGCCTGGAACGGCTTGAACCCCGAAAAGCACACCTACGGCGAGGCTGTAACGCTCAAGGCCCCCAGCCGCACCGGCTACACCTTTGAGGGCTGGTATAAGGACGCCGCCCTTACGCAGCCCATCGGCGTGATCCCGGACGATACCGTGGGCGAAGTCACCGTATACGCCAAATGGACCGCCGTTATTTACACCGTGGAATACGACCTGCGCGACCCGGACGCGGCGCGCTGCTTCGGCAACCCGAACCCCACCACCCGCACCGTGGACGAGGAGATCGTGCTGCAGCCGCTTACGCCCATTACCAGGCTTTACAGATTCACGGGCTGGTTCGACAACGTGAACTTCGACGGCGCCCCGATAAAGGTAATAAGCAAGGGCACCGACAAAAACGTGCGGCTTTACGCGAACGTGGAGAAGTACCTGTGGGGCGACGTGGATTTTGACGGCAAGGTGACCACCGGCGACGCGAGAAGCGTGCTGCGCGCCGCCATCGGGCTGGATACGTTCACCGCGGAACAGGCCGCCTGGGGCGATCTGGAAAAACACAGCGCGGCGCACGACATCGGCACCGGCGACGCACGCCTTGTGCTGCGCATGGCCATTCATCTGGATTCCGTGGAATCCCTCGGCCTGCCCGAGGTACCGGAAGGATTTTGATTCACGGTATAACCGCAAAGACGGCAGCGGGAGCTGCCGTCTTTTTGATTCAAATTTTTTCTCTGGAGTACGCCACCGTAAACGTGCTCCCCTTCCCCGGGGCGGAAACGGCCTTCACGCTGCCGCCGTCGCGCTCGATCACGGCCTTGGCGAGGGCGAGCCCCACGCCGAAGGAATCGGGGCCCGCGTTTTGGGCCTTATAGAACCGCTCGAAAATATGGGGCAGGTCGGCTTCGCCGATGCCGCTGCCCGTATCGCGCACGCGGACGGACACGAACAGCCCCGTATTCTGCGCGGTGATATAAACCACGCCGTTTTCTTCGCTGTGCTCCACGGCGTTTTTGATGATATTGGCAAGCGCCTCGGTCTGCCAGTAGAGGTCCGCCGTGAAGGGCGCGTCCAGATCCCCCGATACCTCGGCGGTCACGCCGCGCACGTCCATAAGCACCGATACGTTTTTCAGCGCGGCTTCGATGAGCCGGCGGGGCGTGAGCCTTTCGGGACGCAGGCGCACGGTGCCCGCATCGAAGGAGGATAAGCGCAGAAGCGCAACGCACAGTTCCGATACGCGCCGGAGCTGCGCACGGGCGTCGCTTATAAAATCCGCGCGGGTGGCTTCGTCCATATCGGGGGCGTCCGCGATATTATCCAGCAAAATGAGGGCGGAGGTGAGCGGCGTTTTGATCTGGTGGGCGATATCGGCCAGCGACGACGAGAGCGCCTGCCGCTGCCGGGCGTTTTCCCCCGCCGTTTCGCGCAGCAGCACGGTGAGCTTGCAGATCTCGTTTTTCAGCTTCGAGAGGGCGTCCTCGCTGTTTTCCTCCGGGTGGAGGGCGTCGGCCCCGGCGGCGATCTCTTTGAGGTATGACGTAAGGGCTTCGATCTCACGGTCCCGCGCCCGCCGCCCAAGCAGGCACACGCCCAGCGCAGCCCCGGCGGACGAAAGCGCGCCGCCCGCTACGCACGCAAGCGACGCGCCGCCCCACCCCGAAGAGAGGACGGGCAGATCGGCCGCGGTATAGCCGTATTTTTCCAGAAAGGCCGCCCCTTCGGCGGGGTCCCCCTCCCCCGAGAGAACGGCGAGCAGCGCCTCGGGGGAAACGCCCGGGTATTGCGCCGTGATCTGCCCCGCGAGGGCGGCCAGGGCGGCGTACTGCCGCAGGGCCTCCGTCTGCCGCGCCCACAGGAAAATGCCGGTGAACAGCGTCGCCGGCAGCAGGATACTCAGGATCAGAAGCGCCGTGAACAGGCGTTTTTTCGTTTTCATTTCAATCCACCCGATAGCCCACGCCCTTCACCGTGACGATCAGGTCCTCCGCCGTTTTTTCGCGGATGCGCTTTACGTACACGGTGAGGGTGTTGTCGTTTACATAATTCCCCGCCAGATCCCAGATGCGGTCCAGAATGCGCTCGCGGGGCACGGTGTTGCCCCGGTTCGCCATGAGCAGGTACAAGATGCGGTATTCCAGCGCCGAAAGCCTGATCTCCGTTTCGCCCCGGAACACGCGGCCCGCATCGGGGTCCAGCGTGAAAGCCCCGGCGGTGAGCAGCGCGCCCTCTTTGCGGTAGCGCCGCAAAAGGCTCTTCACCCGGGAAACCAGCTCCCGGGGGCGGAAGGGCTTGGTGACGTAGTCGTCCGCGCCGCAGTCGAAGCCCTCCACCACGTCGTTTTCGTCGTCGCGGGCGGTGAGGATGAGCACGGGCAAGTCCGGCAGCCGCTCCTTCACGGCGCGCACCAGCGCAAGGCCCGAGCCGTCCGGCAGCATCAGGTCCGCGATCACAAGATCGAAGGGTTCGGCGAACACGGCGGCCTCCCCGGCGGCGAGATCGGAGCACACGGCCACCGCCCACCCCTCGCCCTCCAGCGTAAAGCGCAGGCCCTTCGCAATGAGGGCGTTATCTTCCAGCAGCAGGATGCGTTTCATTACACGTTCTCGTTTCTGATGGTTTCGATAATGTTATCGTTTTTAATTTTACTCATGGAGTAGCGCATTGTCAAGCCGACCACCGCAAAAACGAAGGCGGCGCTGACGAGCATGGGCAGCCACGGGAACACGAAAACGAGATCGAACTGGCTTTTGAGCACCACGTAGAAGCCGATGCTGCCCGCAAAGCCCAGGGGCAGGCCGACGGCAAGGCTTTTGAGGCCGTAGAGCAGGCTTTCGAGCCGGATCATGCGGGCAAACTCCCGGTGGGTCATGCCCACGCTCCTGAGCATGGCAAATTCGCGGCGGCGCAGGTTCATGTTGGTGGTTACGGTGTTGAACACGTTGGTAACGCCGATGAGGGTGATCACGGTGATAAAGCCGTAAAGGAAGATCTCGGCGATGAGGATGACGCGGCGGGTATCGTTGTTGCTGTTTTCCACGTTCACCACGCCGAGCCCCTCGTAGGCCTCGTTTTCTTCTCGGCGTTGGGTGAGGGCCGTTTCCAGCGCGGCGGGGTCGTCGGCGTCCAGATACAAGGGCGAAAGGACCGTTTCGCTCTTGAGATAGTCCTCGGGAAACGCCGCCCGCGACACGATCAGAACGGGGATATCGGTGCGGTATTCCTCCAGCCCCATGGGGTAGGCGTCCGCGGTGACCTTGCGCACGGCGACCGAAAAGGGCGTTTCGCTGCCGGTGGCCTGCCCGTTGAGCGTCACGTTGAGCGTATCGCCCGCGTTCAGCGCGGTGCGTCCGGCAAAATCGCAGAGCACGGCGGCCGAAGCCGGATCGGCGCTCACGCGCAGCGAGGAGAGATAGGTTTCAAAATACGCGGGGTCGTAGGCGCACACGCGGATGGGCTGCAGGCGGTAGGATTCCCGCAGCACGGCCTCCGTCATATCGCTGCCCGCCGCATATTGCCGGATGCTGTCTTCCACATCGCGCTTTGCGGCGGCGGAGCCATAGGTATCAAGGTCGTAATAGCCGATGGTGCTGCGGTAAAAGGCGGAGGAGAGAACGTCGAATTCTTCCAAAAGGGCATCGTAAACGCTTTCGTCCACGGAAGAGGAGCCGGATACGTACAGATCGTAGGCGAGGTTCACGAAACGGGAATCGAGGCTCTTTTTGGCGAAGCCGATAAAGGAGGCGAGCGATACGAACACCGCCACGCTTACCACGAGGGAGACCACGGTGGTGCGGTATTTTTTGCGGCTGCGCTTGAGGTTTTTGGCGGCGATCACGCCGCCCACGCCGAAGAGGGCTTCGGTGAGCCGCGAAATGCGCAGCTCCTTCGGGCGCACCCGCACCTGATCGGTTTGCCGCACCGCCTCCACCGGCGGCAGCTTACCGGCCCGCTTCGCCGGGATGAGCGCCGAAAGGCAGATGGTGACCGCCGCCAGCGCGGCGGCGCCAACCGCGATATACCAGGGCATACGGTAGGTGAACCGGAAGCCCGCGATCATATTGCCGAGAATGCCCGATACGATCTTCAGCAGCAGCGCGATGGCCCCCACGCCGGAGAGCACGCCCAGCGGCACGCCCACGGCGCCGTAATACAGGCCCTCGAGCAGCACGGTTTTTTCGATCTGCTTCGAGGTGGCCCCCACGCTTGCCAGCACGCCGTACTGCTTGGTTTTTTCGGCCACCGAAATGGCGAAGGAATTGCGGATCACGAACACGCTCGTTACCATGATGATCAGGGTGATCATGGCGCCCACCGCAAGGATCATGCGCAGCATATCCGCGCCGAGCGCGCCCTGCACTTTCAGCAGGTCCTGATTCACGATCACGTCGCCGTAAGAGGAGAGCGCGCCCAATATCTGCGCCCTGGCGGTATCGTATTTGCGGGCGGAAGAAAGGGTGAACGAGACGTTCACCGTATCCCCTGCCAGCGGGTCTTCGGTATAGGTATAGCAGGTATAGCCCGGGGCGATGAAGGGCTCCGCCTGCCAATCGGGCCGTTCGCAGATCCCCGTTACGGTATAGGTGCGCGTTTGGGTGTTTTCGATGGATTCGGGGCCGTCGTATCCGTAGCCCCGGCTCTGCGGCAGGGCTTTGCCCTCGGCGGTGACGCGCGCGCCCGTTTCCAGCGTGAGGGTATCGCCGGGCTTCAGATTCACCCCGCCGTTATAGATCACGTGCTCGCTCACGAGCAGCTCGTTTTCGTTTTCAGGCAGACGGCCCGCCGTCAGGTGGATGCCGAAGCCGCCCGCGAAGGCCTCCTTGCCCGCCGCGATCACGTATACGTAAGGCTTTTCGTCGTTCACGCCCCCGGGCAGCACGGCGTAGCCCACGGTGCGGGTGTAAAAGGAGCGCGCCACGTCGGCGTTGCGCGTGACCAAAGACGCCTCCGCCTTCGGCACGTCCGTTACGGTGACGTGGAAATCGCCCACCTGATACACGGCGGTTTGCTGAAAGGAATACAGGGCGCTGGTGCACAGCCCCGCCGTGCCCACGATGAGCGCGGTGGAGAGGATGACCGCCACCACGGTGGCGACGCTGCGCTTTTTGTTTTTCAGTACGGATTGGACCGTCAGCTTTCGCAATACGTTCATTGTTCCACCTCAGCCGATGCGCTCGTCGGAACGGATGCGGCCGTCCTCTATGGTGATGATGCGCCCCGCCTGCCGCGCGATATCGGCATCGTGGGTGATCACGATCACGGTCTGGTCATACTGCCGGTTGGAGAGCTTCAAAAGGTTCACGATCTCCTCCCCGGCTCTGGAATCGAGGTTGCCGGTGGGTTCGTCCGCCAGCAGCACGGCGGGGGAATTCATCATGGCTCTGCCGATGGAAACGCGCTGCTGCTGCCCGCCCGAAAGCTGATTCGGCAGGTGGCCGCGCCGCTCCTGTAGGCCCAGCACGGTGAGCAGCTCCTCGAGCCGCGTTTCGTTGGGCTTCTGGCCGTCCAGCAGCACCGGCAGCGTGACGTTTTCGGCCACGGTGAGCACCGGGATCAGGTTATAGAACTGATATACCAGCCCCACCTGCCGCCGCCGGAAGATGGCGAGGGCGTCGTTATCGAGCGAGAAGATATCCTGCCCGTCGATATACACCTTGCCCGAGGTGGGGCGATCCACCCCGCCCAGCAGGTGCAAGAGCGTAGATTTGCCAGAGCCGCTGGCCCCCACGATGGCCACGAACTCCCCCTTTTCCACGGTGAAGCTCACGTCGTCCACCGCCCGCACCTCGTTTTCGCCGGTACGGTAGATCTTGCTCAGGTGTTCCGCTTTTAAGATTTCCATTTTTGTTGCTCCTTTTTATATATTAGTAAACTATTGCAGTTTGTGGGGCTCGATGCCCCACAAACTGCAGCTGCAAGCTGAGGAGCTACAAGCTACAAGCAAGATAGATTGTTCAGTAAAATGTCGGTATCAGAACAACATCCGCACATTTCTAATCTGCTTGCAGCTTGCAGCTTGTAGCTTGCAGCTTCGTGCCAACGGCGCGATAAACTGAAATTTCAATCTCTGCCCTCCTGCCGTTCGCCCCCATTATCCCTCCCCAAGGTGACAGCAAAGTGACTGTTTGCGGTCTTTTTATTACACATTTCATTTAAATGTGTCCGATTATGTAAAAATATTTCACGGTTCGTATATTTTTCCGCTTGTAAATGGCACCTGCAGCCTTTATAATGAAAATAAACCAAAATATTTTCTTCTTAGGGGAGGGATTCGGCGGTTTCGCCGGAACAGGATGAAAATAAAGAAAATAGTATGCGTGATACTGGCGGTTTCCATGCTGCTGCCGATTCTGGCCGCATGCAAAAAAGAGAAAACAAGCGTCAGCGACGCTTCCGCCCCCGTAAGCAAACAGGGCGCGCCCGTACTGAAGAGCGATCTTTCGCTCTATCAGTCCACCGAGCTGCCCGAGCTCGTGCGGCCCGCCGCCCCCGGGGACCGGGTGCGCACCGCCGCCTATACCGTGACCGACGACAAGGCCGAGCTGCTGATCTCCCTTCTGGATTATACGGTGACCGCCTCGGAGACCGGCGAAATGCTGGGGCTGGACCTCAGCGCCGTGGCCGACGACGTGCTGAAAAAGGTGTATTCCGATAAGGTCGTAAATATG
>CAMVBR010000117.1 GCA_947165755.1 uncultured Clostridia bacterium | reverse complement strand
TCTTCCGATCTGGAGGCCTCCAGAAGATGTGTGAATACCTGGCGCGGGCATTATATCAAGGACCGGAAAGAATGGAACGCTGTGATTAAAAAGAGCCGTAAATTGCTGCCCCGTTTGGCAATCAGGTTTACAAAATGATACATACCAATCTAAGAAAACCGGATAACACAGAGCTGACTTCCTTGTTCCTGCAGCAATCGGTGCGGGATGCGGAGGCGGATTTTGTGCGCTCTCTGAGCGACCCTTCTTACCCCCATTTTGACCTGATCGTACTGACCGCGTCCAATGAGCATCAGGCGGAAGGCTTCCGGATGCAGCTTGCCCGAAGAAAGTTCCCGGCCGGAACGGAGATCGCCGTGATCCCGGACCGGGGCGGTGAGCGTGTCGGTTCCGGCGGGGCGACGCTGGCTGTGATCAAGTTTGTCAAAGAAAAGTACGGCTCGTTTGCCGGGCGTCGTGTGGCAGTGCTGCACAGCGGCGGAGACGGCAAACGCACCCCCAATTATTCCGCCATCGGCAAGATTTTTTCTCCCGTTCCCCGTTTGCTCCCTGACGGACGCCCCTCTACGCTGTTCGACGAATACATGATCGTGCTGGCCGGGCTTGCAGGAAGGCTCCGGGAAGGTATGTTGTTGTTCTCCGGCGACGTATTGCTGTTGTTCAACCCGTTGCAATTGGATTTCTCCGGTCATGGCGCTGCCGCGATATCGTTCAAGGAAAGCGTAACGACGGCCGTGAATCACGGCGTTTTCCTGTCGGGCAATCATGGCGACGTTGCCAGATTTTTGCATAAACAAAGTGAGGATACGCTTCGCGCCAGCGGTGCTGTCAATGCGCATGGAAATGTATCAATTGATACCGGCGCATTGGTTTTTGCACCGGATCTGCTGGAGGCCCTGTCGCTTCTTGTTGCCGATGCCGCCGGAGCAGACGCCTATATCAATTCCCGGGTCAGATTGTCTCTCTATGGGGATTTCCTGTATCCGATGGCGGCAGATTCCACGCTGGAAAGCTTTTATCTGGAAGCGCCGGAGTGGGAACTGAACGATGAACTTTACGCAGCCAGAACGGTTTTATGGAACGTACTCCGTCCGTTTCGGCTGAAATTACAGACGTTTTCTCCGGCAAAATTCATCCATTTCGGCACCACCGGAGAAGTCATGTCTCTGATGAACGGCGGCTGGCGCGAATTTGCGCCGCAGGGATGGCGTCATCAGATCAATTCAGTCGCCGATGAGACGGTAGCTGCCTACAACAGTGTCGTCAGCAGCGGCGCGCAGATCGGCGAAGGAACATATCTTGAATACGCATACATCCACCATACCGCAAAGATCGGAAAACACTGTCTCCTGTCGTATGTAGATATCCATGATGAAACTGTTCCGGACGGCGTTGTGCTTCACTGTCTGAAACAGGCCGACGGCCGTTTTGTCTGTCGGATTTACGGTACGGATGATAATCCAAAAAAGGACCGCTTGTTCGGCAGACCGTTGTCGGAACTCGGGATTCGTGCGGACACTCTGTGGGAGGCGGTGATCTATCCGATCTGTGAAACGGTTCAGCAGGCGGTTGCTGCCGCCTTGAATCTTCACAAAATTGCAACGACGGACGGAGGAGATCTGAACGCATGGGATAACGCCGAAAAGGCCTCTTTAGGTTCCGGCTTCAACAATGCAGATCCGCAGGCGCTGATGGCCTGGCAGCAAAGAATGACAGATCTCGTCCGTATGTTTGAGCTGGAACGCGCCATTGAAGGCAATGAACGCGTTGCAGACGTGGCTGACCGATTTGCCGTCGGCGTCCTTACGCCTATTCAGCAGGAATGGTTGGCGCATCGGATCGCCGGATTGGATCTTTCCGACCCGCAGAAATTCGGTCGGGCGATCCGGCTGCTCCGATTCGTTGCGGCTGCCTGTGACAAGGAGGAATACCAGAAACGGTGGTTTCACCTGATTGCGGAGGTGATTCAGAACAATACCTTACAGACGCTGCAATATGACGAATCCTTGTCGATCGGTCGGGAACGGGCCTGTGTTCGGTTGCCGCTTCGTGTCAACTGGGGCGGAGGCTGGACGGATACGCCGCCTTACTGTATTGAAAACGGAGGAACCGTTCTGAATTGCGCGGTATCCCTTAACGGGACGCTGCCGGTCTGTGTTTCAATTGAACGGATCGCGGATGCAAAAATCGTCTTTGATTCCCGCGATATGGACGTACACGGCGAATTTGAAGAGATCGCGCCGCTGCAGCGCTTCGGCGATCCCTCGGATGCGTTTGCGCTGCAGAAGGCCTGTTTGGTCGCCTGCGGGCTCATTCCGAAAACGGGCGGTGACCTCCGAAGTATTCTTTCCCGGATCGGCGGCGGGTTCATTATGCGCTCTGAAGTCGTCAACGTCCCGAAGGGAAGCGGTCTCGGTACCTCATCTATTCTTTCCGCGGCATGTGCGAAGGCGTTCTTTCATTTCTTCGATAAAATTTGCTCGGATGACGCATTGTATGACTACGTTCTGGCAATGGAGCAGCTCATGACGACAGGCGGAGGTTGGCAGGATCAGGTGGGCGGTTTGACGCCGGGAATCAAACTGATCACCAGCGAGCCGGGGGTGAGGCAGCATGTCCATGTCAGGCACGTTACCATTCCCGAGCAGACAAAATCAGAGTTGCAGGAACGCTTCTGTCTGATCTATACAGGACAGCGGCGGTTGGCAAGGAATCTTCTCCGGGATGTGATCAGTCGATACGTCGGCAACGAACCGGACAGTGTTGCTGCCCATGCGCAGATCAAAGCGCTTGCGGAGGAAATGAAAACCGCGCTCTGTGAAGGCAACGTGGACCGATTCGCGTCGCTGTTGAATGAACACCTTGCCTTAAGCAGCGTCATCAATCCGGAAACCGTCAATACGCTGATTGAATACATCTTTTTGACGATCGACGATATGGTTGACGGAAAGTTTGTCTGCGGCGCCGGCGGCGGTGGTTTTTTGCAGGTGATTCTGAAAAAGGGTGTTTCAAAGGATGAAGTACGGCAAAGACTGGAATCTGTTTTTCAGGATTTCCCGGTTGACGTGTGGGATTGCGAGCTTTTGTTTGAATAAACAGATGCAATGTTGAAGAACCAAGAAGAGGAGCTTAATGATGCGGAAGATAAAGGTGCAATTTGTTGATTTCTATCCGGGCTATAACAAGGAACGGAACTTTATTTTTTCAAGTCTGAAGAAAAAGTATCAGGTTGAGTTTTCTGATGATCCGGACTATTTGTTTTACAGTTGCTTCGGGGATCAACATCTTCGCTATGATTGCGTCAAGATTTATTGGACCGGCGAGGACGTTTCTCCCGATTTCAATCTGTGTGATTATGCGATTGCGTTCGACAGCATGACGTACGGAGACAGATATATGCGTCTTCCACTGTTTGCAAAAGGGGATAGTATTGACAGGCTCCTGAAAGCGCATACATTTGATGACGACGATTTCAAAAAAGACAGGGGCTTTTGCAGTTTCGTCGTATCCAATGGAAACGCAAATCCTGCAAGAGCTGCTTTTTACAATCAATTATCCGCTTACAAGCAGGTCGCTTCCGGCGGAAAATACATGAATAATATCGGTGGCCCGGTTGATGATAAGCTGGAATTCCTACGTGGTTATAAGTTTACCATTGCTTTTGAAAACGATACGTCGGATGGTTATACTTCAGAAAAGATTTTGGATGCCTTTTTGGCAAAGACAATACCGATTTATTGGGGAAACAAACGGATTTCGGATGACTTTAACCCGGATTGTTTTATTAACTGCCATGATTTTCCTGATTTTGGCAGTGTTGTACAATATGTAAAAGAAGTTGACCACTCCCCAGAGCTTTATCAAAAAATACTCACAGCCCCGTTATTTCGGGATGGCGCTGTGCCCTATCGTCTTACGAATGATGCGTTTGAAGAGTTCTTATACCATATAATCGATCAGCCGTTGGACCAGGCGAAACGAATCAATTGTTTCAGTAGGCGGAAAGATTATCTAACAACGCAGCAGGAGAAAGCTGACTTTTTTCAATTGATGCATCACAATCCTGTTTATCGGGTATTACACAAAATTGTGAAATAAGTTCTTTCTATATATAATGTAGATAAAGTATGTTGAATCAATTATTCTGGTATATCTACCGTATCCCCGTCCCGGCGGTATTGCCGATCATTGCATTGGTCGTTCTGATCTGGGGCGTTGCCATGCGGTTGCTTGCGGGGCGTTTTCCCACCGCTGTGAAATACGGCAACCTGGCGCTGGCGGTTGTGGCGCTGGGGGGAATCCTGTTTATCACCGTCCTGCGCAACAACCCGGGCAAACAGGAGTTGATTCTGCATCCGTTTCAATCGTTCATTGAGGCAAAACAGCAGAAAGAAATGTACCGTGAGATGCTGATGAACGTGCTGCTGTTCGTTCCCTTCGGGCTCACGGTCCCCTTTGCGCTGACGCCGGTGAAGGATGCGGTTCTTCGGCGAAAAATCCGCTATGCCGTGATCGTGCTGCTGATCGCCATTGCGCTTTCCGTCGGTATCGAGGCGGTTCAGTACCATTATGCCCTCGGCCGATGCGAGACGGACGACGTGCTGTGTAATACGGTTGGCGCGCTGTTCGGTGTGTGCGCCTATCTGTTGCAATTCCCGAAAAGACAAAAACCATAACGCAGAAACCGGGTCGTCTCCGGTTTCGTTTGATCTGACCGATGAACAACGACGCTTCCAAAAATAGAATCATCCGAATCGTTTCGGGTTGTGCCGCCCTTCTGCTGATGGGCGTCATCTTCTTTTTCTCTTCCCAGCCCGGCGAGGACTCGGATGAGGTGAGCACCGGGCTGCTGTCGCTCCTCTTCGGGCAGGGGCTGGATTTTGCGTTGCTTTGGAACGCCCTGGCACGCAAGGTGGCGCACGTGCTGGAATTCGGCGCGCTGGCGGCGCCTGTCGCGGTCTTTTTCGGGACGTTCCGGCTGCGCCGCCGGGCGGCGTTTTTGCTGCCGGTCGTTGTCTGCGTGCTGTACGCGGTCGGTGACGAGCTGCACCAGCTCTTCGTGCCGGGCCGCTCCTGCGAGGCGGCGGACGTGCTGGTGGATTCCATCGGCGTCTTGCTGTCCGTTTTTGCCGTGCGGTGGCTGATCGTTCGCCTGACGCGCCGCGGGAAGAAGAATATCGCGGCTGTGGCGCCGGCGGAGGACGGGGCCGACGCCCTTGTGCTGTCGGCGTTTGCGGCTGCCGTCACGGGGGAGGCGATGACGGAGCGCCTGACCGACGACCGGGTGGGGCGCTTCCTCGCACAGTCTTTTGATCAGAAAATCGTCCCCCTCACGGCGGACGCGGTCCTGACTTCCGGCGCGGCGCTGAGCCCCGCCAACCGGGAACGGTTGAAACAGGAAGCCGCGGCGCAGGCCGTCGGACAGATCCGCCGGACGGACGTCTTTCTGCGGGCCTACCGCGCCATGCGGCAGGCCGGGGCGGAGCCCCTCTGCGTGAAGGGGGCCGTCTGCCGCTCCTTTTACCCCAAGCCCGATCTGCGTATCTCTGCCGACGAGGACCTGCTGCTGCGCCCGTCGGACCTTGACGCCTGCGCGGAGATCCTGCGCAAGATGGGCTTTTCATCGGAAGGGGCTGATAACGGATATGAGGTCGCCTTCCGCCAGCCGGAGAGCGGCTGCCTGATCGAACTGCACCGGTCCTTGTTCCCCGAGGACGGCGGCGTTTACAGCCGTTTCAACGCGCTGCTGGGCGACCTGTTCCGCGATAGGGAATCCGTTTCGGTCAACGGTACGCCGGTGCTCTGCCCCGGAGCGGACGCGCATTTCCTCTACATGGTGCTCCACGCTTTCAAGCACTTTCTGGTCGCGGGGGTGGGCGTGCGGCAGCTCGCCGACCTGGCGCTGTTCGCCCAGAAACACGCGATCAATTGGAAGGAGATTTTCGATAAGTGCGCCTCGGTGCGGCTGGTGGGGTTCCTCAACGCCGCCCTCTGTATCGGCGTGCAGTACTTCGGGCTTGCGCCGGAGAGTGTCTCCGATCCCCGGTTCGACATTGACGTTGATACAGGTCCGCTGCTGCGGGACGTGATGGCCGGGGGCGTGTACGGTTCCCGCAATGCGGACGACAGACGCTCCGGCAACCTGACCTTCAAGCGGTATGCGGCAGCCATAACGAAGAAGCGCGGCACGCTGTTATCCGCGCTGTTCCCCCCGAAAGAGACGATCCGCCGCCGGTATCCCTTCGCCGCGAAGCACGCCGTCTTATTGCCCGCCGCGTATCTGCTGAGACTGTTCCGATACGTCTTTTCACGGCACAACGCCTCCCGCACCTTTTCCGGCGCGGCGCAGCGCAGCGACCTCATGCGCCGGTACGGTATTTTTTGAAACGAATCCAATTTGTTGTTTAACGCCGGGGACGGCTTCCGTCCGCCGGTGTTTTTGTTGATTCGGAGGAGGGGTGGGGCAATATGATCGTAGCACGGCGCCTTGCGCCGTTGCAGAGCAGTTCCGATTTTTATTACGTTTTGATAGTTGTTTTTTCCGATTAACGGCGCAAGGCGCCGTGCTACGTTGTTGCACGATCTTTTTTTGTCAAAATCTGTTTTCCTGAAAAATATCCGCCGCTTGGATTGTGTTATGGGTGAAGGGAGGTCGAAGAGATGTTCGATTCCGGTACCGATCAATACATCGGCAGCATGGTCCGCAAATACAGCCCCGCGCTGCTGCGGGCGGCGTTCTCCGTCCTGCGGAACACCGCCGACGCGCAGGACGCGGTGCAGGAGGCATTTTTGCGGCTGCTGCAAAAACGGCCTGCCTTCCATGACGAGCAGCACGAAAAGGCGTGGCTGCTCCGGGTGACGATCAACGCGGCGAAAAATATGCGACGGCCGTCCTCCCGGACGGAGCCCCTCGAAGAAAACACGGCCTTCGTGTACGAGGAATACTCCGAGACCCTCAACGCCGTTTTGTCGCTGCCCGCCAAATACCGTACGGTGATCCATCTGTATTATTACGAGGGATACTCCA